>JAYNNS010000221.1:0-5009 GCA_038112835.1 Curvibacter sp.
CCATCATGCAGATGTCAACTATGTTGCGGGAAGCGCAACGGTCCATCTCGATGAGGGACAACTCAGTGTCGAGGATCTGCGCCAGCGCATCGCCGAATGCGGCTATCACTGCCGTGGCGAGCAGACGCCCAAGCACGTGTGCGCGCCCGCCGCTGGCGTCTCTGCCGACCCCAGCCATGCGGTGCACGGCCATCACGGCGCACCCGCACGTCAGGCGCAAGAGATGGGGCATGAGGGGCACCACGCGCATGCCCCCGCCACGGCCGCACGCGCGAAGGCTGCGGCCACGACGCCCGCCGCCCATGCTGCGCACCAGGCCCACGCAGGCGACCCTGCGATGGCCGACATGATGCACGACATGGGCCACGGGTCGGGCTCGATGCAGGACATGGCCCGGGACATGCGCAATCGCTTCTTCGTGGCCCTGGTCTTCGCCATTCCCGTGTTCTTCTATTCCCCGATGGGGAAGATGTTCGGCGACTTCCAGACGCCGTTCGGGCTGGACGACAAGCTCTTTCTTTTCTTCCTCGCGAGTGCCGCGATCATCTATCCAGGTTGGCCTTTCTACGTGGCGGCGTGGCGCGCGCTGCGCAACGGCGTCGCCAACATGGCCACGTTGGTCGTGCTGTCGGTGGGCACCGGCTACCTGTTCAGCATCGGCGCGACCTTCTTCTACGAGGGTGAGGTGTTCTATGAAGCGGCATCGGTGCTGCTGGTCTTCATCCTGCTGGGGCACTGGCTGGAGATGCGCGCCCGCGCGGGCGCATCCGACGCGATTCGCGCGTTGATGGATCTCGCCCCGCCCATGGCCACGGTCGTGCGCAACGGGGTGGAGACCAAGGTACCGACCGCCGAGGTTGCAGCCGGGGAACTGGTCGAGATCAAGCCCGGCGACAAGATCCCGGTGGATGGCGAGATCGTCGAGGGCGCGTCGCAAGTGGACGAGTCGATGCTGACGGGCGAGTCCATGCCGGTCAAGAAGGGCGTGGGCAGCACCGTCGTAGGCGCCAGCATCAACAAGAGCGGGAGCTTTCGCTACAAGGCCACGAAGGTCGGCGCGGACACGGCCTTGGCGCAGATCGTCAAGCTGGTCCAGGAGGCCCAGAACTCGAAGGCCCCCGGCCAGCTGCTGGCCGACCACGCATCCCAGTGGCTGGTGCTGGCGGCGATCGTGATTGGCCTGCTGACCTTCAGCGTCTGGTACTGGGTGATGGGACAGACATTGCTGTTCGCACTCACCTTGACCATCACCGTGTTCGTGATCGCATGCCCTGATGCGCTGGGGCTGGCCACCCCGATGGCCATCATGGTCGGGACCGGGCTGGGCGCAATGAACGGCATTCTCTTCAAGAATGCGGCCGCATTGGAGAACGCCACCAAGTTGACGGTCGTGGTGTTCGACAAGACCGGCACCTTGACACTGGGGCAGCCCGATGTCGTCGAGATGGTGGCCGCGCCCGGTGTCGAGGAGACGCGGCTTCTGGCGACGGCCGCGGCGGTGGAGAAGTTCTCCGAGCACCCCCTCGCGCTCGCAGTGCTCAAGCGTGCGGGAGACATGCCGACGGAGGTCACCGAGAACTTCACCAACATCGATGGGCAAGGCGCACGGGCCACTATCGGGGGCGAGACGGTGCTCCTGGGCAACCGGCTGCTGATGCAGTCGGAACAGGTGGATCTGGCCCCCCTTGCCAGCGAGGCGGCGCGGCTGCAAGGCGGGGGGCGCACTGTGGTCCACGTCGCGCGCGGTGGCCGGCTGATCGGCCTCATCGCGATCGCCGATGCCGTGCGGCCGACCTCGCGCGAGACGATCGCCAAGCTGCAGGCACGCGGCGTGAAGGTCGCGATGCTGACCGGGGACAACCAGGCGACCGCCGAGCGCATCGGCAAGGAACTGGGTATCGACATCGTGCTTGCGGATGTGTTGCCCGGGCAGAAGGCTTCCAAGATCAAGGAACTGCAGCAGCAGGGTCACAAGGTCGCCATGGTCGGCGACGGCATCAACGACGCTCCGGCGCTGACGCAGGCCGACGTGGGCTTTGCGATTGGCGCGGGGACGGACGTTGCGATGGAAAGCGCCCAGGTGGTGTTGATGAAGAGTGACCCCTACGACGTGGTCGGGGCCATCGAACTGTCCCGGGCGACGCTGCGCAAGATGCACCAGAACCTCTGGTGGGCCGTGGCCTACAACGTGATCGCCTTCCCGCTGGCGGCCGGGGTGCTGTATCCGTTCACCTTGTCGCCCGAGGTCGCCGCATTGTCCATGTCGGGCAGTTCCGCGATCGTCGCGATCAATGCGCTGATGCTCAAGCGCACGCGCCTGCCGGGGATCAAGCGCGTGACGTCGCGTGCCAGTGTCCCAGCGGCCGCGTCAGCCTGAGCGGCGGGCCACCATGGTAGAGAGCCGCGCCATGCGATCACCGCGCGAATCCGGGCCCACCCGCCAGCAAGACCTCGGCGTCGCGCAGCTGGGTTGGCTCGCTGCGGCCGTATTCGTCGTCTCGGCCGGATATGGGGCACTGATGCCCTTGATCCCCGACTGGCTGCGGCCCTTGATGGGCGACGCGGATCCTGCGGCGCTTGCGCGCCATGTCGGCTACCTCAGCGGCATCTACACGGCGGGCATCCTGCTGGGTGCGCCCCTGTGGGGCATGCTGGCGGACAGGCTGGGGCGTGCCCGCGTGTTGCTGGTGGGCCTGATCGGCTACGTGGCCAGCCTGCTCCCGCTGCTGCGCCCCGAGGCCCTGGGCGTGGTCGGCATCTATGCGCTGCGCGGCGCGACGGGCTTTTTTGTGGCCGCGGTCGTGCCGGTGGTGCCGGCGCTCGTCGCGCAGTACACCCCAGAATCGATTCGCGCCAGGCGCTTTGCATGGCTGGGTGCGATGTCGCTGCTCGGGTTCCTGTTCGGCCCCGGCCTGAACGCCGCTGCAGAACGGCTTGTCGGCCTGGGCTTCTTGAGCGTGCTGGTACAGGGCTCATCGACCACGCTCGTGATCGCACTCTCGGCCGCGCTCGGCGCGCTGATGATGCTGGGCCTGGCCGCAACGCTTCCCGCACCTTCCTCCCTTGGAGAGGCGGACGCAGCCGATCACGACGGAGCACCCCGGAGCCGCTCCCTGGCGCTCTGGATTCTCAACGGTGTGGTCATGTTCGTGCTTGCCGGCTTTGAACTCGGCATCGTGCTGCAGGGCCAGCGCCACCCCGATCTCTCCTCCCGAGAGGTGTCGTTGATGTTCGCCGAGTGCAGTCTGGTGATGCTGGGCGTCAACGCGGTGCTGTTCTTCACCGGCCTGCTGGAGCGCGCCGACCCACGCCGCGTACTGGCCTGCGGCATGGTCCTGGGCATCGCCGGGCTCCTGATGCTGGCCCGCCATGGCAGCGAGATGTGGCTGTACGTCGGCGTGAGTTTCACGGCTGCGGGCACGGGTCTCGTGCTCCCCACCCTGGCCTACCTCGCTGCCGGCACCTCGGCGCGGCGGCTCGGTATCGCGATGGGAGGGCTCGCCGCGGCAGCCGGCCTCGGACAAACACTGGGATCGGCCGCCACCGGATGGCTATTCGGCGCTGTGATGCAGAGCACCTTTGCGTGGCTGTCGATTCCACTGGCCGCCACCCTCGCGCTGCTGCTCATTCCGCGGCATTGGTGGCCAGCCAACCCCGTCCTGGTGAGCGCTTCACCGTCCCGCACTTTTCTCACTTCCACGGAAACCGAACCATGAGACTGATCCTGATGTCCCTGCTCGCAGCGCTTGCCCTGTCGCTGAGCGGATGCGGCTACAACGACTTCCAGCGGCTGGACGAGCAGACCAAGTCCGCCTGGTCCGAGGTGCTGAACCAGTACCAGCGGCGCGCCGACCTGATCCCCAACATCGTCGCGACCGTCAAGGGCGAGACCAACTTCGAGCAGGAGACGCTGACCCGGGTGGTCGAGGCCCGCGCGAAGGCGACCTCGATCCAGGCCACGCCGGAACTCGTCAACAACCCCGAGGCGTTCCAGAAGTTCCAGGCGGCACAGGGCGAACTGTCCGGCGCGCTGAGCCGGCTGCTGGTGGTGAGCGAGAACTACCCGCAACTCAAGGCGAACCAGGCTTTTCAAGACCTGCGTGCCCAACTTGAGGGCACGGAGAACCGCATCACCGTGGCGCGTGGGCGCTACGTGAAGGCGGTGCAGGATTACAACGTGCTCACGCGCAGCTTCCCGACCAACATCACGGCCAAGCTGTTCAGCTACGACGTCAAGCCCAATTTCTCGGTCGCCGACGAGAAGGCCATGGCGGCGCCGCCACAGGTCGATTTCGGCGCCTCGGCGCCGGCGGCGCGCCCCTGACATGAGAACGCCCAGAACAGCAGTGCTCTCTCCGGCGGCCCCTCTTCGGCTGGCCCCCGCTCTGGCCTGGCTGCTGCTGAGCCTGTTCCTTTCGGTCGCGTCCGCGCAGGAGTTGGTCGCCGTTCCCCCGCTGCAGGCGCGCGTCACCGATCTCACGGGAACGCTCGCCGCCGATCGTGTCGCCGCGCTGGATGCGCAGCTTCGGGCCTTCGAGCAACGCAAGGGCGTGCAGATCGCCGTGCTGATGGTCCGCTCGACGCGGCCCGAACCCGTCGAGCAGTACGCCCTGCGGGTGGTAGAGCAATGGAAGCTCGGCCGTCGCAAGGTGGACGACGGCGCGTTGCTCCTGGTGGCCAAGGACGACCGCACCGTGCGCATCGAAGTCGGATACGGCATCGAGGGTGCGCTGAGCGACGTGGTATCGCGGCGAATCATCGACGAGGTGATCACGCCGCGCCTGCGCCAGGGCGATTTCGACGGCGGCATCGCCGCAGGCGCCGAACAGATCATGCGGGTGATCGATGGCGAGGCCCTGCCTGCGGCGGACCCACGGCGGCAGGGGCAGACCAACGACATCGGGCAGGCCTGGCCCTTCCTGTTCGTCGCGGCCCTGATGCTGGGCGGAGTGCTACGCAACGCCCTCGGCCGCCTTCCAGGCTCCCTGGTCACGGCTGGCGTGCTGGGT
>JAYNNS010000222.1:0-5002 GCA_038112835.1 Curvibacter sp.
TCCTGGACCAGGAAGGCCGCGAAGTCGGCCGGCGAGCGCGAGACCGACACGTCGGTGCCCTCGCGGGCCAGCGCGGTCTTGACGCCCGGATGCTTCATGGCTTCCTGGGTGGCGTCGTAGAGTTTCTTCACGATGGGGGCCGGCGTGCCCGCGGGCACGAAGAAGCCGTACCAGAACTCGATCACGTAGTCGGGCAGGCCGGCTTCGGCCATGCCCGGCAGGTCGGGCACCAGGGGCGAGCGCTCGCGCGTGCTCACGCCCAGGCCCTTGAGACGGCCGGCCTGGATCATGGGCAGCACCGAGGGCGGGGTGCCGAAGGTCAGCTGCGTGTCACCCGCCACCACCGACTGGATGGCCGGCGCACCGCCGCGGAAGGGGATGTGCTGCATCTTCACGTCGGCCACCTGGCTGAACAGGGCCGCGCCCAGGTGCGGGGCCGAGCCGTTGCCCGAGGTGGCGTAGTTGAGCTTGCCCGGCTCCTTCTTGGCGCGGGCGATCAGTTCCTGCACGGAGTTGATGCCGATGGCCGGGTTGGCCGCGATCACCAGCGGCGAGGTCGTGACCTTGCTCACCGGCTGCAGGTCGGAGGCCTTGTAGCCGAGCTTGGGGTTGAGCGCCGGATTGACCGAGATGGCGGCCGGGCTGGCGATCAGCACGGTGTAGCCATCGGGTGCGGCCTTGGCCACCTGTTCGGCCGCGATGCTCGAGCCCGCGCCGGCCTTGTTCTCGATCACCACCGGCTGGCCCAGGGCGCGGCCCAGGGCGTCGCCGATGGAGCGTGCCACGTAGTCGGCCGCGCCGCCGGGCGCGAAGCCCACGACCACCTTCACCGGCTTGGCCGGGTAGGTCTGGGCCTGGGCCAGCTGGGGGGCGAGTGCCAGGGCCAGGGTGGCCCACAAGAGTTTGCGTTTGTGCATGTCCAGTCTCCTCGTTGATATGTGGTGCTGACGTGATGAACCGGGGATCTCAGGGCAGACCGGCCAGCACGATCTTGCCCATGTGCTGGCCTGCCTCCATGGCGGCCTTGGCTTCGGCCAGCTGCTCGAAGGGCAGCACGCGGTCCACCACCGGCGTGATGCGGCCCTGTTCCAGCAGCGGCAGGATCTGGGCCCGGAATTCGGGCACGAACTCGGCCTTCTGCGCGGCGCTGCGCAACTTGTTGGACACGCCGAACAGGGTGAGCCGCTTGGCGTGCAGCGCGTCCAGGTCGATCTCGGCGTGCAGTACGCCGTCCACATAGCCCACGGTGGCCAACCGGCCCTCGAAGGCCAGACAGCGCACGCACTCGGCGAAGACCGTGCCGCCCACGGTGTTGACCACCAGGTTCACGCCCTGGCCGCCCGTGGCTTGCATGACGGCGGCCTGGAAGTCGGGTTGGCGCGTGCACAGGCCGACGTCCAGTCCCAGGGTCTTGAGCCGGTCGAGCTTGTCCTGCGAGCCCGAGGTGCCGATGACCTTCGCGCCCAGGGCCTTGGCCATGGTGAGCGCCGTGACGCCCACGCCCGAGGACACGCCGGGGATCAGCAGCCACTGGCCAGCCTGCAACCGGCCCTGCAGCACCAGCATGTCGTGCACCACCAGCGAGGTCAAGGGCACGCCCGCGGCCTGCTCCCAGCTCAGCCGTACCGGCACGGGCAGGGCCTCGCGCTGGTCCAGGAGCACATATTCCGCAAAGGCGCCGCCGCAGCGGCCCATCACGCGCTGGCCCGGTGCCCAGCCCTGCACGCCGGCCCCGCAGGCCACCACCTCGCCTGCGGCCTCCATGCCGGCGGCCTTGGCGCTGCCTTCGGCCTGCAGGCTGTGGCCGATGATGAATTCGCCGCGGTTCAGGCCGGCGGCGCGCACGCGCACCAGCAGCTGGCCCGGCCCCGGCTCGGGGCGTGCCACGTCACGCAACTCGACGGCGATCTTGCCGCCGCTGATCTTGGCCCAGTAAGACTTCATCGAGGCTCCTCCTCTTCTTACCTGCCGCGGAACACGGGCTTGCGTTTTTCCATGAAGGCCTTGCGACCCTCGGCGTAGTCCTCGCTCTGGAAGCAGCCCAGGATGAGCTGCTTGCATTGGTCGTGGTCGATCTCGGGCGAGGGCTTGAGGATCTCGGCGATGATGGCCTTGCCCGCGCGCACCGTCAGCGGCGCGTTGGCCGCCAGCGCCTCGCGGTACTCCTGCAGCAGCGCCTCGAGCTGTTCGGGGGCGGCCACGCGCGTGATCAGGCCCACCTCCTTCGCCTCGGGCGCGCCGATGCGGCGTGCCGTGAAGAACAGGTCCTTGGCTACGCCGGGACCGACCAGGTCCACCAGGTTCTTCAAGGCCGAGTAGCGGTAGCCCAGGCCCAGGCGGGCGGCGGGGATGGAGAACACCGCGTCGCTGGCGGCGATGCGCAGGTCGCAGCTCATGGCCACGTTGACGCCGCCGCCGATGCACCAGCCGCGGATGCAGGCCAGCGTGGGCTTGCTGAAGCGGTAGATGCCCATCAGCGCCTTCTCGGCCATCTCCTCGTAGCGGGCCACGGCCTCGCGCGCGGCACGCTGGTCCTCGAACTGCGTGATGTCGGCGCCCGAGACGAAGGCCTTCTCGCCGGCACCGCTGAAGACCACCAGACGCACGCGCTCGTCCGCCTCGGCCTGGGCCAGCAGCACGGGCACGGCCTCCCACATGTCGACCGACAGCGCGTTGTGGCGCTCGGGGTTGTTGAAGCGGATGTGCAGCGTGCTGCCGTCCGCGTCCATCCAGCACTGCACCCGCTCGGTGGGGGACAGATAAGTGATTTCTTCCATCTCAGTGGCTCCACTGCGCCGGGTGCGATCCTTGACGCATGCAATGGTCTAAACGGGCAATGCCGTGGAACCGGCTTTGCCGGGCCACTGGCATGGCCCCCTTGAGGGGCTGAGGCCTGCGGCTCTGAGCCTGCCTGCGCAGGCTCGGACAGGCCGAAGAGCCTTCGCCTCCGGCAAAGGTGCCGGGCATGCAGCGACACGTAGTGCGCGTAGCCTGGGGGTGTTTCATCACTTCAATAGACTCCTTGTGCCTTCAGGCGTGTCAGGTCCGCATCGCCCAGGCCGATCTCGCGCAGGATCTCGGCGCTGTGCTCGCCACGCTTGGGCGCGGCGCGGGCGATGGTGCTGGGCGTGCGTTCCAGCTGCACGGGCTGGCCCACCAGGCGCTGCACGCCATGATGCGCCGAGACCACCTCCTTGACCATGCCCAGGTGCTGAACCTGTTCTTCCTCGAACACTTCCTGGACGTTGTTGATCAGGCCGCAGGCCACGCCGCCTTCGTTGAAGCGCTGCACCCAGTAGGCGCGGTCCTGCGTGGCCAGGCGCTTGTTGATCTCGGCGTTGAGGCTGTCGCGGTTGACCGAACGCCCCATCTTGTCGTGGTAGCGCGGGTCCTGGACCCACTCGGGCGCTCCCAGGATGTCGCAGAAGCGCTCCCAGATCTTGGAGCCGAAGACGGCGATGTTCATCCAGCCGTCGCGCGCCTTGTACACGCCCGTGGGGATGCTCGTGGGGTGGTAGTTGCCGGCCTGGGTCGGCACCTCGCCGTCGATCAGCACGCGCGCGGTCTGGAAGTCCATCATGTAGACCATGGACTCGAGCAGCGAGGTGTGCAGCCACTGCCCGCGGCCCGAGGCCTCGCGCTCCAGCAGCGCCACCAGGATGCCCTGGGCCGCGAAGATGCCGGCGCAGAGGTCGGCGATCGGGATGCCCACGCGCATGGGGCCGTCGCCCGGCTTGCCGGTCACCGACATCAGGCCGCTCATGCCCTGGGCGATCTGGTCGAAGCCCGGGCGCTGGGCCAGCGGGCCGCTCTGGCCGAAGCCCGAGATGCTGGCGTAGACCAGGCGTGGATGCTCTTTCGCCAGGGTCTCGTAGTCGATGCCCAGGCGGAACTTCACATCGGGGCGGAAGTTCTCCACCACCACGTCGGCGGTGGCGATCAGGCGCTTGAGCACGGCGATGCCCTCGGTTTCCTTGAGGTTGAGCGTGATGGAGCGCTTGTTGCGGTGCGTGTACTGGTAGTCGGAGCCGTCCTGGCCGCCCAGGGTGTCGTCGCCGCGCATGTGCTCGGGCATCTGCACCTGGATGACGTCGGCGCCCCAGTCGGCGAGCTGGCGGCAGCAGGTCGGGCCGGCGCGGACCTGGGTCAGGTCGATGACACGAAAGCGCGCCAGGGCGGAGGAAGCGGGAAGGTGGGGCATGGAAAGCGAGAAGGGAAGAAGGGTTCAGACTGGCCTGCAGTGTCGGCTCGAACCCCAAAAGTGTCAACACTTTTTCATGGATAGATGACACTTTTAGTGGTTTTCCCCAATCCCGTCGTGGGTGTGGGTGCTACCATCGACCTCAATCCCCACCTCGCTCCGGCGGCCCGCTTCCCATGTCCTCTGCCAAAGAAAAAACCGAACAAGGCCTGCCTCCGGCGATCGCGGAAGAACTCAAGCGTCTGATCTACAGCGGCGAGATCCAGCCGGGCGAGCGCCTCAACGAAGCCGCCCTGGCCTTGCGCATGGGCACCAGCCGGGGGCCCATCCGCGAAGCCATCCGCATGCTGGCCGGCCTGGGCCTGGTCACGGCCGTGCCCAACCGCGGCGTCTTCGTGCGCCAGCTCTCGGTGCGCGAAATGCTGGAGATCTACGAGCTGCGCGCCCTGGTCTTCGGTTACGCGGCCGAGCGCGCCAGCGAGCACGTGGACGACGCGCACCGCGCCGAACTCGAGCAGCTGCTCGACCGCATGGACGCGGCCTGCGAGGCCGGCGACAGCACGCGCTATTACGAGCTCAACCTGCGCTTCCACACCGTGATCCTCGAGCTCTCGGGCAACCAGCGCGCGCACCAGGCCTACGACGACTACATCAAGGAGCTGCATCTGTTCCGGCGCAGCTACTTCAATGCCCCGGGCAATATGCGCCGCTCCAATGCCGAGCACCGCGCCATCTGCGAGGCCATCACGCGCGGCGAGGCCCGGCGCGCACGCACCCTGGCCGAGCGTCCCGTGCTTTCCG
>JAYNNS010000223.1:0-5001 GCA_038112835.1 Curvibacter sp.
CCCAGGCGGCGGCGCAGCAGGAAGGCCTGGCTGTGGGCGCGGCCGTCGGTGAAGGCGGGGAAGTGCAGGTCGATGCGGCGCACGCCTTCCAGGGCCAGGGTGCGCGGGTCGGCGTCATTGGCCAGGGTGAGCACCTGAGCGGTGCTGTCGCTGGCGTGGCGGTCGGCGGTGATGAGTTGCATGGCAGCTCCAGGCTCAGGCGGTGGTGGTTTCGGCATGGCCGGTCTCGTGGCGGGCCTGGTTTCCGGCCTGCTTGAAGGCATCGTGGCCCACGCGGCGCAGGGTGTCGATGAAGCGCTCGCCGCTCTGGCGCTGCGCGCAGTAGGTCTCGATCAGGGCCTCGATCACGTCGGGCACCTCGTTGGAGGAGAAGGACGGGCCGATGACCTTGCCGGGCACGGGCGCGCCCGAGAGCAGCTTGCCGTCGGAGCCGCCCAGCGTGACCTGGTACCACTCCTTGCCGTCCTTGTCCACGCCCAGGATGCCGATGTGGCCGCTGTGGTGATGACCGCAGGAGTTGATGCAGCCGCTGATGTGCAGGTCGATCTCGCCGATGTCGTGCAGCTCGTCCAAGTCCTGGTAGCGCGCGGTGATGGCTTCGGCCAGGGGCAGGGAGCGGGCATTGGCCAGGTCGCAGAAGTCGCCGCCCGGGCAGGCGATCATGTCGGTCAGCAGGCCGATATTGGGCTTGGCCAGGCCCAGGTGACGCGCTTCGCGCCAGAGTTCGGCCAGCTGGTCGCAACGCACCCAGGGCAGCACGAGGTTCTGCTGGTGGGTCACGCGCACCTCGCCGCCGCTGTAACGCTCGGCCAGCTGGGCCACGGCGTCGAGCTGGGCCGCGGTGGCATCGCCGGGCGACTGGCCCAGGCGCTTGAAGGACAGGGTCACGGCGCGCAGGTCCGGATTCTTGTGCGCGTGCACATTGCGCTGCAGCCAGCGGCCGAATTCGATGTCGTCCTCGGCAGCGGCACGCAGGATCTGGGCGATCTTGGCGTCGGCACTCTTGCGGTCGCAGGTCAGCGTGGGCGGCACGAAATTGGCGCTGACACGTTCGAACTCGGCGGCCGTGATGGTGTGCGGGGCGCCATCGACCTCGACGATCTGGCGGTACTCGGCCTCCACCTCGTCGATGTAGCGCTGGCCTTCGGCCTTGACCAGGATCTTGATGCGGGCCTTGTACTTGTTGTCACGACGGCCCCAGCGGTTGTAGACACGCACCGCGGCCTCGACATAGTTGAGGATCTGGTCGCAGGCGATGAACTCGCGGATCACGGTGCCGATCACCGGCGTGCGGCCCATGCCGCCGCCCACCAGCACCTTGAAGCCCAGCGTGCCCTCGTCGTTGCGCAGCAGCTGCAGGCCGATGTCATGCCAGGCGATGGCCGCACGGTCTTCCTTGGCGCCGGTGATGGCGATCTTGAACTTGCGCGGCAGGAAGGCGAACTCGGGGTGCAGGGTGCTCCACTGGCGCAGGATCTCGGCGAAGGGACGCGGGTCGGCCACTTCGTCCACGGCGATGCCGGCCAGCGCGTCGCTGGTGATGTTGCGGATGCAGTTGCCGCTGGTCTGGATGCCGTGCATGTTGACGCTGGCCAGCAGGTCCATGACGTCGGCGCTCTTGTCCAGCGGGATCCAGTTGAACTGCACGTTCTGGCGCGTGGTGAAGTGGGCGTAGCCCGTCACCAGCTTGCTGCCGATGGCCTTGCCGTCGCGCAGCTGGATGTCGCCCAGCTTGTTCTGTGCGGCAATGGCGCCCTGGAAGACCTCGTTCGAGGGCTGGTCGTACTCGCGGGCGATCCTGGCCAGCACGCGCACCTGGGCGGCCGAGAGCTCGCCATAGGGCACGGCCACGCGCAGCATGGGCGCGTGGCGCTGCACATACCAGCCGTTCTGCAGGCGTAGGGGGCGAAACTCCTCTTCGCTGAGCTGGCCATTGAGGCGGCGGGTCAGCTGGTCGCGGTACTGCTCGGCGCGCAGGCGCACAAACTGGCGGTCGAATTCGGTGTATTGATACATGGCAGATCAGATGGCGATGAGCTTGAAGCCGGCCCAGGCCAGCAGCACGGAGAGGATGGAACGCACCACGCGCTCGTTGATGCGGTGGATCAGGTGGGAGCCGACCCAGATGCCGGGCAGGGAGCCGGCCAGCAGCAGGGCCAGCAGCGGCCAGTCCACCGAACCCAGGGAGGCGTGGCCCAGGCCGGCCACCAGGGTCAGGGGCACGGCATAGGCAATGTCGGCGGCCACGATGCGCGGCAGCGGCAGCAGCGGGTAGATGATGAGCAGCACGCTGACGCCGATGGCACCTGCGCCCACCGAGGTCAGGGTCACCAGCGTGCCCACGAGGGCGCCCAGCAGCAGGGGCAGGCTCCAGTGGCGCGGGCGGGCGGCGCGGTCCTCCGGGCCGGCGGCGCGGGGGGCCGGGCGGCTCTGGGCGCGCACGGCCTGGGAGTGCGGGGCGGCGGCCGGCCGCAGCCGGGCCGCACCCAGGGTGCCGGTCATGAGGGACTGCACGGCCGGATCGGCCGGGCCGACGCGGTGCAACACATAAAGCGTGATCAGCGCGCCGGGGATGCTGCCGGCCGAGAGATTGAGGACGATGCGCCAGTCCACCAGACGGGCGCGGGCCAGGCGCACGGTACCGCCCAGCTTGGTGAAGGCCGCGAACAGCAGGTCGGTGCCCACGGCCAGATGCGGTTTGACGCCAAAAAAGAAGATCAGGATGGGCGTCATCAGCGAGCCGCCGCCCACGCCGGTCAGGCCTACGACCAGACCGACTCCGAAGCCCGCCAATATGAACGCCACGTCTTGCATGGCCGAGACTGTAGAAGGCGAGCCTCAGATCCCAAACTACATTTTTCTTGGAGCTCTATAACGTCTGGTAATAAAGAGACTCAAAACGTCGCTAGGAAAGCCAATCCGAGGCCAGGCTGCGCCGGACCAGCTCCAGACCAGCCTGGGCCTCAAAGGTCAAGGCTGCCTCTATTTTGGGCAGTTCGCTTTCCCAACCTGGCTGGGCATAGGCCAGCTGTTCATGCCGGTCCATGATGCTCTGGCCCTCGGCCAGGCCATCGGTCACCACCCGTACGCGGCCGGCCGTGGTCTGGAACAGATGGGGTTGGAGCAGCCAGAGCAGGGCCAACAGGCCTCCGGACGAGCAGGCGGGCTCACTGCTCTCATCAGAAACCCGGGCCGTGGCTTGTACGCGCACGGCATGGGCCAGGGCGGCCAGGGCCGGATGGGGCCGTCCGGTCGCCAATTCCTCGATCCAGGCCACCGGCAGGGGTGCGGCCTGGCTCACGTCCAGGCCCAGCAGGGTGAGCGGGAAGCCGGCGGTCAGCACCTGGTCGGCTGCATGCGGGTCCAGCCAGAAATTGAGCTCGGCCACGGGCGAGACCTCGCCCGGCGCGGCAATGCTGCCGCCGGCCACGACCAGCCGGCCGAGCAGCTCGGGCAGATGCGGCTCCAGGCGCAGGGCCTGGGCCACATTGCCCAGCGGGCCGGCGCAGACCAGGGCCAGCTGACCCGGATGGGCCCGGGCCAGCTCCACGATGCAGCGCGCGGCCGAGCGTTCGTCGGCGCCATGGACTTCGACCTGGCGTTCCGGCAGATCGCCCAGACCATCGCTGCCATGGCTTTGCGGGTCGTGCAGGCCCATCACTTTGCGCGTGGGCGTGGGCACGCCGCTGCAGACCGGCAGCTCGGCGCGGCCGGCCAGGGCACAGAGCAGCAGGGCGTTGCGCGTGGCCTGGGCCAGGGGCACACGGCCATAGGTCGTGGTGACGGCCAGCAGTTCGAACGCCGGATGGGCGAGCGCGAAATACAGGGCCAGCGCGTCGTCGGCGCCGGGGTCGCAGTCGAGAAGGATCTTGTGGCCCATGGTGGGCGCATTGTGGGGCAAAGTCAGGAGCCTCTGCGCACGTGCAGCGCACGCGCCAGGCTGGCCTCCAGGGGCCAGGGCTCGGCACCGATCTGCGCCGCCAGCCATTCGGCACACAGCAACGCCAGGCTCAGGCCGCGCGAACCCATGGCCGCGCTGAGCCACAGCGTGGGCTGCGCTGCATCCTGCAGGGGACCCACCAGGGGCAGGCGGTCGCGGCTCACGCAGCGCACGGCCTCCCAGGCCTGCACGCGGCCGGCCTCATAGTCCGGGGCCAGGGCCGCGGCGGTGGCGGGCAGCAGGCGGCGCAGCTTGTCCAGATCGGCCTGCAGGTGCTCGGCCTGCGGGGCGGCGGGCCCCGCGATGTTCTCGTAGGTGGAGCCGGCATACCAGTGCAGGCCCGCCTCCCCGGGCACGGCAGGGATGAAGCTGCCCGAACCGTTGACTGGATGCGGTGGACTCACCGGCTGCAGGGCGGGCGTGTGCGGGCCCCAGCTGAGCACGCCGCGCATGCCATGCACGGGCGGCAAGTGCAGATCCAGGGTGGCGAGCAGGCGCGGTGCATCGAGCGCGTTGGCCAGCACCACCTGGTCGGCCTGGCTGAGTCGCTGGCCGTCTGCATCCAGCAGCTCCCAGCCGGCATCGAGGGCACGCAGGCGGGCCACAGGGCTGTGGCCGACAAAACGCACGCCGGGCTCGGCCAGCCAGGCGCGGACGAGTCGGGCGGGTTTGATCCAGGCGGCCTGGGTGTGCCAGAGTGCCTCGTCAGTCCGCAGCCCATGCTGCCAGGCCTGTGTGCCGTCGAGGCTGATGGGGTGCGAGAGCTCCGTGCCCGCTGCCGACCAGCCCGGCGGCAGACCACCGCGGCCTTCGAGGCGCAGCTCCAGCACCCCCGTGGGCCCCCAGTCCTTGCCCGCCCGCAGCAAGCGCTGCGCCTCGGCGCGCAGCAGGCGCAGACCGGCGCGTGTCAGGCGCGCGCGCGGGCTGTCGTTGGTCGAGGCGTAGGGAATCAGGAGACCGGCGGGCAGGCTCGAGGCGCTGGCCGCAGGTTCGGGCGCGGCGTCGAGCACGTCCACCTGCCAGCCGCGGCGGGCCAGCGCAGCCGCCACGCTGGCGCCGGC
>JAYNNS010000224.1:0-4992 GCA_038112835.1 Curvibacter sp.
GCGCTTGACGGCGCGCAGCCGCGCCGCCAGTTCCTCGGGCGCAAAGGGCTTGACCAGGTAGTCGTCGGCCCCGCTGTCCAGGCCCTCGATGCGCTCGTGCAGACGGTCGCGTGCGGTCAACACCAGGGCCGCCGTGGCGTCGCCCCGGGTCCGGCGCTGGCGCAGCCACTGCAGGCCCGAGCCGTCGGGCAGCTGCCAGTCCACCAGCAGGGCGTCGAAGGGCTCGCCGCGCAGCGCGTCCACCGCGGCCAGGCTGCGGCACCAGTCCACCACATGGCCCTCGGCCCGCAGGAAGTCGGCCAGGCCCTCGCCCAGGGTTTCGTCGTCTTCGATCAGGAGCAGCCGCATGATGGATGCGACCTTAGCAGAACGCCCGGGGCGCGCGTCTTCAGGTCGGCTTCAGGCTGGCAACGCCCAATCGCGGGATGTCCAGCACCCTGCCCTCCCCCCTGCCCTCGGCTCCCCGTCTGCGGCCCGTCGCCATCGAGTCCCTGATCGTGCTCGCCAGCCTGTACTGGGTCCTCTCGGCCAACCGCCTGTTCTTCGGCGCCGCGCTCCAGGGCCGCTCCTGGAGCGAAGGCGCCACCTGGGGCTTTGTGGCCGCGCTGGCGCTCGGGCTCTTCGGCCTGCACGTGCTGCTGCTGTCCCTGGTGGCCCATCGCCGCACGATCAAGCCCGTGCTCAGCCTGCTGATCATCGCCGCGGCGGCGGGCAGCTGGTTCATGCAGGCCTACGGCATCTACCTGGACCCGGGCATGGTGCGCAATGTGCTGCGCACCGACGTGGCCGAGGCGCGCGAGCTCTGGTCGTTCGCGCTGCTCGTGCACCTGCTGCTCTACGCGGGGCTGCCCCTGCTGCTGCTGCACAAGGTGCAGATCGCCCCGCAGAGCTGGCGCCGCGCGGTGCTGCGCCGCATGGTGCTGATCGGTGCCGCCGTGCTGCTGCTGCTGGCCGTGCTCATGGCCGTCTTCCAGCCCCTGGCCTCGCTCATGCGCAACCATCGGGAGATGCGCTACCTGGCCACGCCGGCCAACCTGCTGTGGTCCACCGGCTCCGTGCTGGCCCAGGAATCGCGCGGCAGCCTGCAGCCGCGCCAGCCGCTCGACCCGCACGCCGTGCTGGCCGCCGCCCCCTCCGCGCGGCCGCGCGTGCTGGTGCTGGTGGTGGGCGAGACGGCGCGCGCGGCGAACTGGGGCCTGTCGGGCTACGCGCGGCAGACCACGCCCGAACTCACACGCCTGCCCGTGCTCAACGTGGACGCCGTCACCAGCTGCGGCACCAACACCGAGGTCTCGGTGCCCTGCCTGTTCGCCCCCGTGGGCCGGCGCGACTACGACGAGGCGCGCATCCGCGGCAGCGAATCGCTGCTGCACCTGCTGGCGCAGGCCGGCGTGGCCGTGCACTGGCGCGACAACCAGTCCGGCTGCAAGGGCGTGTGCGACGGCCTGCCCCAGGACAACGTGGTGGCCCTGAACCCGCCCGGCCTGTGCGCCGAGGGCCGTTGCCTGGACGAAGGCCTGCTCACGGGCCTGGACGCGCGCCTGGCCCAGGCCACGGGGACCCAGGTCTGGGTGCTGCACATGCTGGGCAACCACGGCCCCTCGTATTTCCGGCGCTACCCGCCGGCCTTCAGGCACTTCCAGCCCGCCTGCGAGCAGGACGACCTGCGCCTGTGCTCGCGCGAGGAGATCGTCAACGCCTACGACAACGCCCTGCGCTACACCGACCACGTGCTTGCCCGCCTGATCGGCACGCTGCAGCAGCATGCCGAACGGGTGGACAGCTTCATGCTCTACGTCTCCGACCACGGCGAGTCGCTGGGCGAGAAAGGGCTGTACCTGCACGGCATGCCCTATGCCATCGCCCCGAGCGAGCAGACCCGCGTGCCCATGACGATGTGGTGGTCCACCGGCTGGCGCGCGCACGGCGGGCTCGATCCGGCCTGCCTGCGCCACCGCGCCTCGGCGCCGGTGCAGCACGACCACGTCTTCCACACCGTGCTCGGCCTGCTGGACGTGCGCAGCCGGGTCTACGAATCCGCCTGGGACCTGAGTGCCGGCTGCCACACGACACGCAACGCCGCTGCCGACTCGGCGGCGCACTGAACATGACAGCAGCACGCAGGCGCGGCCCGCGCGATCTGGCCGTGACACTCACCGTCCTGCTGCTCGTGCTGGCCTGGGACGCCAGCGGGCTGGACCTGCCCGTCACGCGGGCCCTGGCCACGCCCGGGGGCTTTCCCTGGCGCGACACCTGGCTCACCTACACCCTGCTGCACGAAGGCGGCCGCCTGCTCGCCGCCGGCACCGTGCTGGCCCTGCTGCTCCACGCGCTGTGGCCGCGCCGGCTGGGATGGCCGGACGGCAGCGCCCGGCGCCAGCGCTGGGCCGCCCTGGGCGGGGTGCTGCTCAATCTGGCCGCCGTGCCCGCACTCAAGCGCGGCGCCGCCAGCAGCTGCCCCTGGGACCTGGCCGAATTCGGCGGCAGCGCGCTGTACGTGCCGCATTGGGAATGGGGCGTGCCGGACCTCGGCCCCGGGCACTGCTTCCCCTCGGGCCACGCGGTGGCGGGCTTTGCCTTCATCGCGCTGTACTTCGTGTGGCGCGACACGCACCCGGCCCGGGCCCGCCGCTGGCTGGGGGTCGCGGTCATGGCCGGCCTGGTGCTCGGGTTGTCCCAGGTCCTGCGCGGTGCGCATTACGTGAGCCATGTGGCCTGGTCCGGCTGGTTCTGCTGGGGCCTGGCCGCCCTGGTCTACGCCCTCGCCCGCCGCCGCCGCGCTAGCGTCGGCGACGCAGCCGCCAGGCCAGCAGCACCAGCAGCAGCGCGCTGAGCACGGCCGCCCACACCCGATAACGCGTGTGGCGCTGCTGGACCGCGGCGTAGACCTCGTCCACGGAGGTGCCCACCACCACCATCAGCGGGTAGTCCGCCATGCTGCGGTAGCTCACGACACGCGCCACGCCGTCGACCGCCTCGCCGCCGTCCACGAACTCGCCCTGCGGCGTCGTGAGCCGGCGCTGGAACCAGGGCAGGCGCCGCGCCTCCATGCCGAAGCGGCTCTCCTCGCCGATGGCGCGGCCACGCACCACGCCGTCCAGGCCCGTCAGCTCCAGCAGGCCCTGACGGCCCAGATCGGCGTCCCGGGAGAAGGCGGTGAAGTCGCCCGGATCCACCGACAGCACCACCACGCCGCCGAAGCTGCCGTCGGCCCGCGTGATGCGCAGGGACATGGGCACCTGCCAGCGCCCGGAGACGCGGCCCAGCACCGGGGCGCTGACGAACAGCGCATCGCCCCGGCTCTCGCGCTGCAGGCGGAAGAAATCACGGTCGGCATAGTTGACCCGTCCCGGCCCCGGGCTGCTGCTGCTGACGATCTCGCCCTGCGCGTCTACCACGCTGATGATGTTGAACAGGGGCTCGCGGATCACCCCCTGCGCCACCCAGTCGGCGAGCGGCAGGCGCGCGCCCTGGCGCCGGTGCTGCTCGCGCACGAAGGCCGCCACCTGCTCGGCCGCCTTGAGCGTGCG
Source organism: Curvibacter sp. (assembly GCA_038112835.1). Lineage (GTDB taxonomy): Bacteria > Pseudomonadota > Gammaproteobacteria > Burkholderiales > Burkholderiaceae_C > Hylemonella. The sequence goes on from JAYNNS010000224.1 coordinate 3,531, forward strand.
ATGGACCTGCCGCTCGTAGGCCGCGGCCAGCCGGGCATTGGCCTGCATGGCCGCCGCCAGCGCCTGCTGCCGCTCGGTGGCGATGCGGTACTGCGCCAGGCTCCAGAGGCCGGCAATCGCCAGCACGGCCACCAGCACCCCCAGTGCATCGAAGCGGCGACGCCGGGACAGGCGTGCGGGCGAGGTGTCGTGCAGGGGCGATGGAGAGGTCATGGGCGGGGCGGGCATGGTGCATCCGGCGCGCAGGGGCGGGGCGCGTAGTGTATGCCGGCGTGCGCGCCGGACTCAGCCGGGCTCAACCGGTCTCCAAGGCAAAGCGGTAGCCCACCCCGGTCTCGGTCAGCAGCCAGCGGGGCCGGGCCGGGTCCGCCTCGATCTTCTTGCGCAGATTGCCCATGTGCACGCGCACGTAGTGGGCATGGTCGGCATGCGCCGGCCCCCACAGCTCCAGCAGCAGATGGCGGTGGGTGATGACGCGGTTGGGATGGGAGGTCAGCATGAGCAACAGGCTGTACTCGATGGGGGTCAGGTGGACCTGCACCTGCGCGCGGGTGACGCGACGCCGTGCCCGGTCGATCGCGATGTCCCCGAAGGAGAGCAGTGCCTCGTCGGCGCCGGCGTGGCGTTGCCGGCGGCGCAGATGCGCGCGCGTGCGGGCCAGCAGCTCGGCCGAACCGAAGGGTTTGACCAGGTAGTCGTCGGCCCCGGCATCGAGGGCCAGCACCTTGTCCTTCTCCGCCGAGCGGGCCGACAGGACGAGGATGGGCGAGGAGGACCAGCTGCGGAAGGCCCGGATGAAATCCACGCCATCGCCATCGGGCAGCCCCAGGTCCAGCACCACCAGGTCCGGGCGGCGCACGCCGGCCTCGATCAGGCCACGCTCGAGCGTGGTGGCCTCGGTCACGTCATGCCCTTCGGACTCCAGGGCCAGCCGCACGAAGTGCCGGATATCGTCTTCGTCCTCGACGACCAGGACGCGCGCGCCAGGCCGGGGGGCTTCGGAATACGCCATGCTCAGCAATCCTGCGGTTCGGTCCTGGGCTCGAGCGGCACGTCCGGGGGTTCGCTGCGCGCGAAGGCCAGGGTGAAGCGCGCGCCCCCCTCGCTGCGGGTCTCGGCCAACATCCGGCCGCCGTGGGCCTCGACAATCGCGCAGCTGAGCGCCAGCCCGAGGCCGACACCGGAGGTCGCGCTCTCACGGCTGCCGCGGGCGAACTTGCGCAACAGCTCCTGCGGCCGGGGGCTGGGCAGCCCCGGCCCGTTGTCACTGACCACCAGCAGCAGCTCGGCGGGCGTCGCGCGCGCGCCCAGGGTCACCGTGGAGCCGGCCGGCGTGTACTTGGCCGCGTTCTCCAGCAGATTCACCAGCACGCGCTCCATCAGGACCGGGTCCAGCAGCAGCAGGGGCATGTCCTCGGGCACCTCGGTCTCGACCCGGTGCCGGGCCAGCACGTCCCAGGCG
>JAYNNS010000225.1:0-4971 GCA_038112835.1 Curvibacter sp.
TGACGGGGCTGTCTGGCCAAGCCCTTGCACAAACTGCCCCGGATGCCGGGCAGACCCTGCAACAGCTGGTCCCGCCTCCTGCGCTCCCCCAGGAAAGCAAGCCCATGCTGATTCAGTTGCCGGCCCCGGCGACGCCCGGCGTGCCCGGCGGGCCGCAGGTGGAGTTGCGCGCGGTGACCTTCAAGGGCAACACGGTCTATAGCGAGGACGAACTGAAGGCTCTGCTGGGCGAATCCTTGGGCAAGCGCTACGACCTTGCTGGCCTGCGTGCCTTGGCCGAGCAGGTCAGCGCGCATTACCGTGTGCGTGGCTATCCCTTTGCCCGCGCCTTTATCCCGCCCCAGGAGTTCAGTGGCAGCCTGCACATCGAGGTGCTGGAAGGCCGTTATGGGGCCGTGCAGGCCTTGGGGGATGCCGATCTGGTCACTGGCGCCCAGCCGTTTCTTGCAGCTCTCAAAAGTGCAGACCTGATCGAAAGCAGTGCGCTGGAGCGCACCATGCTGCTGCTTCAGGATCAACCCGGCGTCAAGGTGGTGCCTACCATCAAGCCTGGCCAGCAGGTCGGCAGCGGGGACCTGATGGTGGGCCTTGACAGAGAGTCCCGCTTCGGCGGGGAAGTCGGCGTCGACAATGCTGGCAATCGCTACACAGGTCAGAACCGTGCCCGCGCCACGCTGTATGCGAACAGCCCTTTCCTGTTTGGTGACCGGGTCACGCTCAATACCTTGGTCACGAACGAAAGCTTGTGGCTCGGCTCGTTAGACTATGAACTTCCCGTGGGTGGTTCGGGCCTGCGCGCGCAATTCGGTTATGCCCACACCAGTTACTCCCTGGGCAGGGAGTTTGAAAACCTGATGGCGACGGGCCTGGCTCGTGTCTCGACAGGCAAGCTCAGCTATCCGATCGTGCGCTCGCAACTAACCAATGTGCAGATCAGTGCGGCTTATCAGCACAAGCTGCTGCAGGATAACTATGGCAGCACAGGCACCAGTGAGGAAAAATCCAGCCGGAGCTGGCCTCTGGCCATGCGTTTTGACCACCGTGACCGGGTGGGCGGCGGCGGCATCAGCTACGGTGCCTTGACTTGGACCGGCGGCAGGTTGTCGCTGGATAACGCCTTGGCGGTTGCGGATGCCAGCACGGCCAAGAAAGAAGGCAACTTCAGCAAGCTCAACGTCGATGTCGCCCGCATCCAGAAGTTGCCGGGTGAATATTCCCTCTATGGCCGTTATTCTGGTCAGTGGGCGGACAAGAACCTCGACTCTTCCGAGCGCTTCGGTCTGGGTGGAAACTATGGTGTGCGTGCCTATCCGCTGGGTGAGGGCATGGGTGACCGGGGCGCGCTGGTACAGGTGGAACTGCGCTATGACGCGGGTGTGGTGGCGCCCTATGTTCTTTACGATGCGGGTCAGGTCCGCGTGAATCACACCGCATGGGACGAAGCTTCTGCGGCCCGTCGTTTCCTCTCCGGCTACGGCGTTGGCATGCGCGCCAATTATCAGGGCTGGAACATGGACTTGGCCCTGGCATGGCGTATCAACGGCGGTGTCCCGCAAGCGGATGTGAAGACGCAAGACCTTCGCGCACTGTTGCAGCTGAATTACCGCTTCTAAATTGCACTGCACAAGGATCTGTTGCTCCATGAGGAGCAACAGATCCGGGGGTGCTGCACTGGGGAGGGCGGTGCCATCGTGGCGTAGCAGGAACGCTGTGGCATAGGGGGCTGGGTTTGATGGGCTCGGGCGGTACCGTCTGGCCAGCACACTCCTGACCCCGGGCCGCTGGGGTGGGGCCCGGCTAGCGAGAATCTGGCTCGTTTCATCCGCCTGAGCCGATCACCCACCGTGATCATGCGCTGGTGCGCGGCTTGGGCCAGCTTGTTCCGGGATCTGGCACGGTAACTGGGGGTCTCAGGGCCCGGGTTCCCCCGCTTTACTCAGGGGAAACACTGATGTGGCCTAATTCTTGCGAATTCTTCCACTGCCCAGACTTGTCCGAGCCCCACCATGCAGCCTTCAAGCCCTACTGCCGCACTCCTGGCCGCCGGCGCGCGCCTGGGCCTCCGCGGGCTGCTGGTGCTGCTGCTGGCCGGCCTGTTCTGGTGCTGGACCCTGGCCACGGCCCAGCCCGCCCCCCTGCTGGACGTCGGCGAGGGCGAGATGGCCTACTGGGTCATGGCCGATGCGGAGGACGAGGACCTCGAGCCTGGCGAGACCACCGTCGCCTCCGGCCGCGACCTGATCTGCCGCAAGCCCGTGCCCTACAAGCCCGGCGTGGATCTGGTGCTCAACGAAATCGCCGACAAGGAAGTCCACTCGCGCGAGCGCTTGTGGCTGGCCTTGCCGCAGGCCGTCCCGGCGCAGGGACCGCTGCCCGCATTGCCGCAGGTCGAACCCCAGCCACTGCTGCGTCCCCCGGCACGCCTGGTCTGAGCTTCACGCATCTGCCCCGCGGATGCAGCGGCCGCCATGGCCCTGGCCGGCCGGCTGCGGCATCCCGTTTCTTTCCGAGGATCGAATGAACAAAAACATGATCTGGCGACGCTGGACCGCCAGCCTCCTGCTGTGGCCTGCGGCTGCCCTGGCCCAGCCGGCTGGCGGCCTGCCCCCGCCGCCAGCCCCCGCCTACGTTGCCGCTGCACCTGCCGCGGCGGCTGGCACGGCCTACACCCTGGACGCCCTGGTCCGCCTGGTGCTCACCCACAACCCCACCCTGCAGGGCGCGCGCAGCGCCCGCGAGCAGGCCCAGGCCGGCATCACCACGGCCGGCGCCCTGCCCAACCCGCGGCTCGAAGTCAGCGACGGCCGGCAGCGTCCCGCCGGCCTGGCCGGCAGCAGCGGCAACATCAGTGGCTGGGGTGTCTCGCAGCTGATCGAAAACCCCTGGCTGCGCAGCGCGCGTGTGGACGCCGCCGAGCAGGGCCTGCGCAGCAGCGAGGCCGAGCTGGGCCTGACGCGCGCCGAAGTCGTGGCCCAGGTCAAGCTGCGCGCCTACGAGGTGCTGCTGCGCATCGAGGAGTCGCGCGCGGCCGATGACGAGCTCGTGCTGCTGGAGCAGACGCGCGACCGCGTGCGCCTGCGCGTCAACAGCGGCGAAGCCGCCCGCTACGAGATCATCAAGGCCGAGGCCGAGTTCATCAGCGCGCGCCAGCGCCAGCAGACGGCCCAGCTGGCCGTGGAGCAGGCGCGCATCCGCCTCAACCAGCTGGCCGGCGGCCAGCTGCCCCTGGGCTGGACCCTGAGCGCCCGCCTGGACGACACGCTGCCCGCCATCCGGGCTCCGCTGCTGCGCGAGCAGCTGCTGGCCGACAACCCCGAGCTGCAGAGCCTGCGCGCCCAGGTCGAGCGCCAGCAGGCGCGCGTGCGCGAGGCCAGCGCCAGCCGCTGGCCCGGCGTGGAGCTGCGCTACAACGACCTGCGCGATCCCGACAACCGCCAGGGCGTGATCGGTGCCAGCATCCAGATCCCGCTGCTGGACCAGAAGCGCGGCCCGCGCGCCGCGGCCGAGGCCGAGGCGCTGCGGGCGCGGACCCGGCTGGAGGCTCGCCAGACCGAGCTGCAGCTGCAGCTCGATGCCGCGGTGATGGCGCTGGAGATGGCGCGCCTGCGTGTGGACGCCCTGAGCAAGGGCGCCATCCAGGACGCCGAGGCCGCGCTGCGCGTGGCACAGGCCGCCTACCGCTACGGCGAGCGCGGCATCCTCGACGTGCTGGACGCGCAGCGTGTGCTGCGCACCGTGCGTGCCGATCTGCTGCAGGCGCGCTACCAGCAGCAGGCCGCGGCCATCGAAATCGATCTCCTGAGCGGCCGCAATGCCGTGCAACCCTGATACCGCAGGACGAGCCATGAAGAACCCACAACACTCACATTTCCGGCCGGCGCTGCTGGCGACCCTGCTGGCCGCCGTCATGCTGGCGGGCTGCGGCCAGGGCGGCACCGACACCGGCGCGGCCGAGCCCGCCGTCGACCCCGCGCTGGTGGTGGTCAACGCCGAGATGGCGCGCAACTTCCAGGTCGCGCCGCTGGCGCTGCAGATGATCAGCAGCGAGCGTGACCTGCCCGCCCGCATCGAAGCCAATGAGCAGCTGGTCACGCGCATCGGTGCCTCCGTCACCGGCCGCGTCACCGAGGTCTTCGCCGAAGTCGGGGCCCGGGTGCGGACCGGCCAGGAGCTGGCGCGTGTGAGCAGCCCCGAGCTGACCAATGCGCAGCTGGCCTGGCTGCGTGCGCACTCGGCCACCCAGCAGGCCCAGCGCGCCGTCGAGCGCGCCCAGCTGCTGATCCAGGCCGACGTGATCGGCGCGGCCGAGCTGCAGCGTCGCGAGGCCGAGCTGGCCATCGCGCGCGCCGAGCTGCGCGCCGCCACGGACCAGCTGCTGCTGCTGGGCGTGTCCGGCACCTACATCGAACGCCTGCGCGACAAGGGCCAGCTCAGCCCCTACGCCGGCGTCAACGCCCCGCGTTCCGGGGTGGTGATCGAGCGCAAGGTCAGCCAGGGCCAGGTGGCCCAGCCGGGCGACCCGCTGTTCACCATCGCCGATCTCTCCAAGGTCTGGGTCGTGGGCGCGCTGCCCGAGCAGGACGCCGCCGCCGTGCAGCTGGGCCAGCGCGTGGAGATCACCGTGCCGGCCCTGGGCCAGCGCCAGTTCAAGGGCAAGGTGATCTTCGTGAGCGACACCATCTCGCCCGACACCCGCACCCTGGTCGTGCGCACCGAGGTGGACAACGCCGACCGCGCGCTCAAGCCCCAGATGCTGGCCACGCTGCGCATCATCGGCGCCGCGCGCGAGCAGCTGGCCGTGCCCGAGGCCGCCGTGGTGCGTGACAACGACCGCGATCACGTCTTCGTGCAGACCGCATCCGGCCAGTTCCGCCTCACGCCGATCGAGCTGGCGCCGGCTTCCAACGGCCTGCGCCCCGTGCTCAAGGGCCCGGTGGCGGGCACGCCCGTGGTGGTGGACGGTGCTTTCCA
>JAYNNS010000226.1:0-3249 GCA_038112835.1 Curvibacter sp.
CGTGTCGACGCTGGCGATTTGCAGAATCTGGGCACAGGCCGCATCTATGGCGACCATTTGGCCATCCAGGCCGCCACCCTCAACAACGCGCCGGAAACCATCAATGGTGTCACCAGCGCTCCCGTCATGGCTGCCCGCGAGCGGCTGGACATTGCGGTCGGCACGCTGGTCAACGGGCTGGACGCCCTGCTGCTGAGCGGCGGCGACCTGACCATCGGCGGCATCCTGGATGCCCAGCAACACGCCAGCGGTAGCGCACAAAGTATCCTCAACGCCGGTGGCATCATCGAAGCTGTGGGCCATCTGCACGCCCGTGCCGACAGCATCCGCAACACCAATCCCGGCTTTGCCTACGAGATACGAAGCGACGGCAGCTTTGACGGCAAGGAATACATCACCAGCTCGGGCATCTACACCGCGGAGCAAGTCGCCTGGGTTCTGGCCGAGAACACCTTCGGGGGCGCAGGACCCGGAGGCGGCTACCGCTACAGCAGCGGCCAGGGGCGATTTCTGCCCGCCGGTCACGCCTACGCCGAGACCAAGTACCAGCCTTACTACAACAGTGCCAATGCCTATGTGGCCGCGCATACCACCTACACCTCGGACTATGAAGGCAACTCTTACCCGGCACCGGTACCTGATTCATTTGCCTATTCGGCTGGCGATGCGATCTGGGGCGTCTTTGGCTTAACGCCGCCTGCAGGACCAGCGCCAGGGCCCCGCCCCACGCCAAGCTGCGACGACTACAGTTGCTACACCCCCTCAGACACCGAACTCAATGCCTGGCAGGCTGCGGCCAACCCATGGATCACCCTGCAATCCAAGCTGGACAGCTTCCGCGCCTCCGTCAACGCCAGCGCGATCACCTTCACCGCTTTCCGCAACTTCAGCCAGGACATCCCCGTCGCCGTCGTCACGGCCAGCACGCCGGGGCAGATCCTCAGCGGCGGCAACATGACGCTGCACGCCGGCACCGAGCTGGTCAATGACCAGAGCCGCATCATGGCTGGCGGCACTCTGGCCATCACCGGCCAGAGCCTGGAGAACCGCGGCCTGGACGTGGCCGCCACGGCCGAGCGCACGGGTCGCTCCTATGCCTGGAGCAACTTCAACCATGGCTGCGGCAACATCAAGGGCTGCGACTACAACTACAACGCCTACCGTGACAGTGCCTACAACGTCGGCATCCCCCAGACGCTGAGCGTCAACAGCGCCCGCACCGACGCTGGTAGCGCGCCAGACAGCGCAGGTCTGGGGGCTTCGGCCTCCCTGCCCGCGAGCAGCCTGTTCCATACGGCCCCTGATCCGCAGGCGCACTACCTCATCGAGACCGATCCGCTCTTCACCAGCTACCGTAACTGGCTCTCCAGCGACTACATGCTGCAGCACCTGGGGGTGGACCCGGCCCTCACACAAAAGCGTCTGGGTGACGGCTACTACGAACAGCGTCTGGTGCGCGAGCAGGTTGCCCAGCTTACCGGCCGCCGCTTCCTGGACGAATACACCAGCGACGAGCAGCAGTACCAAGCCCTCATGAACGCCGGCGTTGCCTACGCCCCGGCGCCCGCTCTGCGCCCGGGCATCGCCCGATCCGCCGAACAGATGGCGGCCCTCACGACCGACCTGGTCTGGCTGGTCGCGCAGTCCGTCACCGTGCCCGACGGCAGCACCACCACGGCCCTGGTCCCCCGGCTCTACACTGTGGCGCGCGACGGTGATCTGGACGGCAACGGCGCGCTGTTGAGCGCGCGCAGCCTGGACGTCCAGCTCGACGGGCAGTTCAGCAGCAGCGGCCGCATCGCTGCCGTAGGGACCGCGCGCATCAAGGCCCAAGACATCCAGCTCGTCAGGAGTGGCGCCACCGACCTCCAGGCCGACCGCATCACCTTGCAAGCCACCCAGGACATCCACCTTGTCGGCAGCCGCGTTGAAGCGGGCAGCAGCCTCGACATACAGGCCGGGCGTGACCTGAACCTCACCACGACGACCGCCAGTGGCAGCAGCGCCGATGGTCAGCACAGCGTGACCCAGATCGACCGTCTGGCCCGCCTGAGCGTCCAAGACGCTGATGGCATGCTGCTGGCGGCGGCCGGGCGCGACCTCACCCTGACCGGCGCTGTCGTCGAATCCGCTGGCGCGGCGAGCTTGCAGGCCGGGAACGACATCACGCTTGGCACCGTGCGCACGGAGAGCAGCAACTTCTACCAGCACGGTGACACCGTGCTGCAGGACCGCATGCGCCAGGACGTGGGCAGCCGCGTCAGCGCCGGTGGCAATGTCGATCTGCTGGCCATGAACAACATCACCGGCACGGCCGCCAACATCAGCGCCGAGGGCCAGACCCGCCTGGTTGCTGGCGACACCATCAGCCTGGTCGAAGGCCGCGACGATCACAGCTACGACCAGCGCTGGAAGACCGCGAGCTACGATTTCCTCTCCCGCACCGAGACCAGCACAAAGATCCAGGACCAGCGCAGCACCGCCCTGCTCGGCCAGGTCAGCGGCTCCCAGGGTGTGAACCTGCAGGCCGGTGGTGCCGTCCAGCTCAGCGGCCAGCAGCTTGCAGCCGAACTCGGTGATATCCAGCTGGGCGCCCCGCAGATCGTTCTGGCCAGCACCCTGAACATGGTCAACCACAGCGAGAGCGTTGAGACCAAGACCTCGGGTATTTCTTTCGGTGTCGCCACCGGCAGCTTCAAGCCCGGCCAAGGCATGTTCTACCAGGTCAACCTGGACCAGGCCAAGAGCCAGACCTCGCTGGCGGCCACCACCCTCACCGCGCAGAACATCACACTCTCCACCACCGGCAACGGCAACACCGGCGGCGACATCACCCTGGCCTCCGTGACGCTCCAGACCACAGGCGGGTCAGCACAGCAACGCAGCGCTGAAGACGGCGCGGACCGTGGTCGCGTCACCCTGGACGCCGGCGACGGCAGCGTGAATTTCGCGACAGTGCAGACCACGGAGATGACCTCCATCAGCCGCAAGGCCAGCGATATCGCCTGGCAAAGCGCCTCCGGTTCGGGCCGCCAGGACGAGAGTACCCAGTACAACAGGATCGACGGCGAGCTCACGCTCAATGCGGCCCAGCTCAACGTGCAGGGCAGCGCCGCCTCCTTGCAGCAGGCCGCCACGGCCCTGGCCCATGCGATGGCGGCTCTGACCTGTTCGGCGCTGTGGCAGGCGGGCGAGTTCGCCGTCAACGCCACGCTGTTCGGCACCGACCACGCCGGCGCGGTGCTGCTG
>JAYNNS010000226.1:3259-4944 GCA_038112835.1 Curvibacter sp.
CGACAGCTCCAGGAAGAAAATAAGATACCGGCCAAGGTGAACTGGCAGAAGATCAACGAGGCCCACCAGAGCTGGCAGTACAACCAGCAGGGGCTGACGCCTGCGGGGGCAGCCATCATCACCTTGATCGTGGCGCTTTTTACCGCCGGGGCGGGTACTGCAGCCGCCGGCTCTGCAGGAACAGCCGGAGCTGGAGCGGCAGGTGCGGCCGGCACAGCGACGACCGCCACAGCGGCCACTGCCACCACCGGCGCCACCTGGGCTGGTGCCTATGGTGCAGCCATGACGGCCGCCCAGGGCATCCTCATGTCGCAAGCCGCCGTCACCATGATCAACACCGGCGGCAATATCGGCGACACGCTCAAGCAGATGAGCTCGAAGGACAGTGTGCGCGCGCTCATCACCGCCATGGTCACGGCCGGGGCCATCAACGCCCTGGGCAGCACCATCAACTACAGCGGCTCGGGTGGCAACATCCCACCGGGGCAGCTGGGCACGCCACAGATGGCGAATGATTTCACGGGCAATCTGCTCAAGAACATCACCAACAACCTGGCCAGCGCCACCATCGATGCGGCGATCAATGGCAAGCCGCTCAACGCCGAGACCTTGGCCGACTCGCTCAAGAATGCGCTGATCACGGCAGGGATGGCTCAGGGAGCCAACTCCATAGGCGATGCCAAAGTCACTGGCGATCTGAACGCCTTCACCCACAAGGTGGCCCACGCCATCCTGGGCTGTGCGGCTGGAGCGGCCATGGATGGTGGCAGCTGTGCCACAGGTGCTGTGGGCGGTGTCGTCGGCGAGCTCGCGGCTGAGTTCTACAACCCCACAGGCACGGGCAACAAGGCGCAGACGGAGGCTTTTGCCAAGCTGATGGCGGGAGTGGCCGGGGCCATGGTCAGTGGGGATGGCAACGATGCGGGGGCGGTGAATGTGGCGGCGGCTACTGGGGGGAATGCGGCAGCAAATAACTACCTCAAGCACACGCAGTGGGCTCAACTGGCGGACAAGCTCCAGAGTTGCAAGAGCGAGGCCGAGTGCACCCAGGTGCGCAAGGAGTTTGCCGACCTCAGCGCCAAGCAGGACAAGGAGCTCAACGCGGCCTGCCAGAATATCAACAGCAGTGCTTGCAGAACCTTGCTGTCCGAGGCCCAGGCTGGTACGCAAGCGCATCTCAAGCTGGCATCGGCCGGACTGTTGCCAGACCAGTACTTTGCGCCAGCCAACGACCTCAACGCCAGTGCGAATCTCATCACGCGCAAGGCAGTCGCTTCCGATATCAAGGCAGCTTGCAGCGCAGACCCCAGTTGCACCGCCAAAAAGGAAGAGTCGCTGATCAAGATGTCCAGTCTGGCGCTTGATTTCACGCCAGTCATCGGAGACATCAAGGGTTTTGTGGAAGCGGAGACACCGTTTGACTACCTCTTGGTCGCATTGGGCGTAGTTCCTGGAGCGGGTGACGCGCTGGCCAAGGCGCTCAAAGAGGGGAAGGTCGCTTACAACGCGGGAGACATAGCAGCTGCCACAGCCAAGATGGAGGAAGCACGCAACGCACAAAAGGCTGCGGAGAGCGCAACTGCCGGTTTAGCTAATACAAAAATAATCGCAACATACAACGGACTTACAGGACCAGGTCCACTTGGCGCAAAAGTAGCAGCCACATTCCGCAGCGGAACATACAC
>JAYNNS010000227.1:0-4938 GCA_038112835.1 Curvibacter sp.
GCAGGGCCTTGGCCTCGGCCGGGGTGGTGCCCTCGGGCACGGTGACCAGACGGGCGCGCGGCGTCATGATCTCGCGCACCGGCAGTTCGTAGCGGGTCTCGAAACGCAGGTCGCGGCCCGTGACGATGCCGACCACCTTGCCGCCGTCGACCACGGGGAAGCCCGAGACGCCGAGCTCGTCGGACAGCTTCATGACCTGGCGCACCGTGGTCTCGGGGCTGATGACCACCGGATCGCGCAGCACGCCGGATTCGTAGCGCTTGACCTTGGCCACCTGGGCGGCCTGCTCGGCCACGCTGAGGTTCTTGTGCACGATGCCCATGCCACCCTCCTGGGCGATGGCGATGGCCAGGCGGGCTTCGGTGACCGTGTCCATGGCCGCAGAGACCAGGGGCAGGTTCAGGGAGATATGGCGGGAAAAACGGGTCGCGAGAGAGGTGTCCTTGGGAAGGACCTGGGAGTACGCCGGCACCAGCAACACATCGTCGAAGGTGAGCGCTTTACCGAGAAGGCGCATGTGAGAGCTCCAAAAACCGGATTGTACCCGCCTCGGCGCGGGTCTGCCGGCGCGCGCGGCCTGGCGGCCAGGGCGTCACAACACGTTACGGGAAAAACCACCGCCCGGCGCTACACTGCGGCCATGAACATGATCCGCTCCCTGCTCGTCCTGGCCGGCTGTCTTTACGCACTGTCGGCCAGCGCCCAATGGCAATGGCTGGACAAGGACGGCCGCCGCGTCTTCAGCGATCGTCCGCCGCCGGCCGAGGTTCCGTAGAAGAACATCCTCACGCGTCCGGGGGGACGTGGCGCCGTCGCACCGGCCGCAGCGGATACGCCCGCGGCGGTGGCGCAACCGCCCGCGCCCGCGGGCGTCGACAAGAGCCTGCAGGACAAACGCAAGCAGGCCGAGGACGCCGAGGCCGCCAAGCGCAAGGCCGAGGAAGAGCGCAACGCCCGCATCCGGGCCGAGAACTGCAGCCGAGCCCAGCAGGCCAAGGCCGGCGTGGATTCCGGCGCGCGCATGGCCCGCATCAACGAGAGGGGCGAGCGCGAATTCATGGACGAGGCCGCCCTCGCGGCCGAAAGCCAGCGCCTGCAGGGCATCATCAACGAAAACTGCCGCTGAAGGCGCTCTTCAGTAGCCCGCCTTGGCGCCGGCCCGGCGCCGGGCGAACAGGCCGGCGGTGCCCGCCCCCTGCCGCGCAAAGCGCTCCCGCCGTGCCACCTTGGGGTCGACCCGCAGGGCCCGGTAGACCTCGACGCGATCACCCGGGCGCAGCCGCTGCTCCCCGCTGGCCTTGCGGCCCCAGATGCCCAGCGTGGCCTCGCGGATCTCGGGATGGCTGGCCAGCAGGCCGCTGGCCGCCAGCGCATCCTGCACGGTGGCGCCCGAGGGAAGTTGCAGGCCCACCTCGATCACCCGGCGTGCTGCCGGTGCATAGGCCACGACGATCGCCATGCCCATCTCAGGCTCCGTACACCTGTTCGGCGCGCTTGACGAAGGCATCGACCAGGCTGGCCGCGATCTTGTCGAAGACCGGGCCCACCAGCTTGCCCAGCAGCGCGTTGGAAAAACCGTAGTTCAGCACCAGCTCGACCTTGCAGGCGCGCTGCTGGCCCTGCCCCACCGGCGTGAAGGACCAGTGGCCGTCGAGCTGGGAGAAAGGCCCGTTGACCAGTTGCATCTTCACCGCGCTGCCCGGCAGGTGCGTGTTGCGCGTGGTGAAGGTCTGGCGGATGCCGCTGAAGGCGATGCCGACCTCGGCTGTCACGCCGCCGTCGTGCGCCTCCAGCACACGGGCATGGTCGCACCAGGGCAGGAATTGGGGATAGTCGGCCACGCCGGTGACCAGTTCGTACATTTCCTGCGGGCTGTACCAGATCAGGACGGACTTGTGCACGGTTTTCATAGAATGCTGGACTCGCGGCCCGGACCTGATTGTAAGTTTGGCATCCGCCCCCATTTGAGACCGCATGGCCAAAAAACCTGACACCTCCAGCCGGATCGCCGACAACAAGAAGGCCATCTTCAATTATTTCATCGAGGAACGCTTCGAAGCCGGGATGGTGCTCGAAGGCTGGGAGGTCAAGGCCGTGCGCGAGGGCAAGGTCCAGCTGACCGACGGCTATGTGGTGATCCGCGACGGCGAGATGTACATCATCGGCTGCCAGATCAATCCGCTCAAGACGGCGTCCACCCATGTCCGGCCGGACGCCGTGCGGACCAAGAAGCTGCTGCTCAAGAAGGACGAGATCAAGCGCCTGATCGGCAAGGTCGAGCAGAAGGGCTACACCCTGGTCCCGCTCAACCTGCACTGGAAGAACGGCAAGGTCAAGTGCGAGATCGGCCTGGCCAAGGGCAAGGCCGAGCACGACAAGCGCGACACCATCAAGGAGCGCGAGGGCAAGCGCGAGGTCGAGCGCGCCCTCAAGAGCCGCAACCGCTGAGGTCGCAGCCCTTTTCCCCCTTCAGTCCAGCTCGCGCAGCGGGTGCGCGTGCGCCGGCCAGGGCGAGACGAAGAAGCCGTCCACCATCTCCGGCGTCACGTCTTCCAGGCGGGCCGGGTTCCATTTCGGCTGGCGGTCCTTGTCGATCACCAGGGCGCGGATGCCTTCCATGGTGTCGGTCGCCGCCATGAACCGGTCCAGGTGGCGCGTGTTGAAGCAGTGGCGCACCATGTCGCGCTCCATGCGCAGTTCGTCGGCCAGCGACATGGACGCACCGCGCCGGATCTGCGCCAGCGTGACTTCCAGCATCAAGGGCGAGTGCGTGCGCAGGGCCTGCAGGGTCGTCGCGGCCCACTCACCCGGTTCTTGCGCCAGGGCCTGGACGATGCCCAGCACCGAGTGCTGCGCAAAACAGCGTGCGATCGTCTCCAACGGCAGCGTCGCCGCCGGAGCCGGGACCCGATAAGTCTGTTGCCAGTCCTGCAGGCTACGGGCGTCATAGCTGGCTTGCGCGGCCAGCGCATCCCAGGCCTCGCCCAGGCGGGCTGCATCGAAACAGGCGTCGGCCAGTTGCAAGGCCAGTGCATCCCCTGCCCCCACCACCTCGCTCGTCAGGGCCAGCCACTCCCCCCCATGGCCCGGCTTCTGCGCCAGGAACCAGCCGCCGCCGACATCGGGAAAGAGACCGATGTTGGTCTCGGGCATGGCCATCTTGGTGCGCGGCGTCACGATACGCAGTTTCGCCCCCTGGCTGATGCCCATGCCACCCCCCATGACGACACCATCCATGAAGGCGATGTAGGGCTTGGGATAGTGGTGGATCAGGTGGTTGAGCGCGTATTCCTCGGTGAAGAAATCCTCCAGCTCGGCGTCACCCCGCAGCACGGCCTGGTGGAAGAAGCGGATGTCGCCCCCGGCGCAGAAGGCGCCAAAAGGCCCCTCCTTGCCCATGCCGCGCAGGGCCACGGCCTGGACCTGCGGGTCGTCCCGCCAGGCCAGCAAGGCCGCGGCCAGGGCCCGGATCATGGACAGGGACAGGGCATTGAGTGCGCGCGGACGGTTCAGCGTGATGCAGCCCAGGCGGCCGCGCACCTCGGTCACGATCTCGGGACAGGAGTAGGCAATAGTCAGGCTCATGGTCTCTTTTTCCAGTTCAACCCTTCGTTCATCAACAGTGCCAGCAGCACCAGCGCGCCGCCCTGCAACACGGCCGTGGCCGGGCGTTCACCCGCAAAGACCCAGACCAGCAGGATGCCGAACAGGATCTCCAGCTGCGCCAGCAGGGAGATCTCCGGCGCCAGGAGCGCGCGGGCACAGATCACCAGCAGCGTACAGGGGATGGCCAGCTGCACCACGCCCAGCAGGGCCAGCAGGCCCACGTCATGGGCGGTGGCCTGCAGCGGCAGCGCCAGGGGCAGGGTCAGCAGGGCCGACAGGATGCCGCCGACCAGGACCGAGGGGATCAGGTCCACGTCCTCGCCCTGGGCATGGGCGTGCTGCACCACGATCCAGTTGACGGCCGCACTCAAGGGCACGCACAGCGCGACCAGCAGCCCTGCCCCGCCCTCCGCGCCGAGCTGGCCGCCGAACATCCAGGCCATGCCGGCCCCCGCCAATGCGATGGCCCCCCAGGTGTGGGGCGCGATGCGCTGGCGCAGGAAGAACCAGGCCAGCAGGGCCGTGAACAAGGGATTGAGTGCGGAGATCACCAGCACCGCGGCCACGCTGGTCATGGTCAGCGCCAGCATGAAGGAGGTGAACATGAAGCTCCAGCACAGCCCCGACCACCAGAGTGCGGCCGGGGCGGCCCGCAGCTGGCGCCACACCCGGCCCGGGCCACGCCACAGCGGCAGGATCACGAGCAGCGAGAGCGCCGTGAAGAAGCTGCGCCAGAAAGTGACCTCGAAGCTGCGCGCCGCCTCGAGCTGGCGCGTGACCACCCCGGCGATGGACCACATCAGGGTCACCGCCACCATCAACCAGACCGCGCGCCGGTGCGTGAGTTTCATGGGAAGGGTCGCCGGAGCCAACACGTGGCAGCGCGCCAACACCGAAAGGCGGGGGACGCCGTGGAACCGGCTTCGCCGGGCCACTGGCGTCGTCCCCCTTCCAGGGGGAAGGCGGCCGCAGGCCGACTCAGGGGGTCAGTCTTTGGCCGCACGCTTGCGCTCATGCTCCTTCAGGAAGCGCTTGCGCAGGCGGATGCTCTTGGGCGTGATCTCGACCAGCTCGTCGTCCTCGATGAATTCGACGCCGTACTCCAGCGTGAGCTCGATCGGGGGCGTGATCTTGATCGCGTCCTCCTTGCCGCTGACGCGGAAGTTGGTCAGCTGCTTGGTGCGGGTGGCATTGACCACCAGGTCGTTGTCACGGCTGTGGATGCCGACGATCATGCCCTCATACACCGGGTCGTTAGGCTTGACGAACATGCGGCCACGGTCGTCCAGCTTGCCCAGGGCGTAGGTGAAGATCTCACCGGCGTCCATGGAG
>JAYNNS010000228.1:0-4917 GCA_038112835.1 Curvibacter sp.
CCGCCCATGCCGATGCGCATGCCCGGACCGCCGAGCTGGATCAGCAGCGTGCCGGCCGGGAACTCGATCTTCTTCGTGAGCTGCGCATCGATGGCGCCGACACCGCCGGCGATCATGATGGGCTTGTGATAGCCGCGCAGCACCGTGTCCCGGTCGCTGACGACGGTCTGCTCGTACTCGCGGAAATAACCCGCCAGGTTGGGCCGGCCGAACTCGTTGTTGAAGGCCGCGCCGCCCAGCGGGCCCTCGGTCATGATCTGCAGCGGGCTGGCGATGTGCTCGGGCTTGCCGCCCGGCGCGTCCGACCAGCCGCCCCAGAGTTTGGACACCGTGAAGCCGGTCAGACCGGCCTTGGGACGCGAACCACGACCCGTGGCGCCCTCGTCGCGGATCTCGCCGCCGGCGCCCGTGGAGGCACCGGGGAAAGGTGAGATGGCCGTGGGGTGGTTGTGCGTCTCGACCTTCATGAGCACATGGTTCACGGCGGCCGATGTCTCGTACGCCGGCGCGCCGGCCCCGCCCATGCGGGCCACGAAGCGCTCGACCGGCACGCCTTCCATGATGGAGGCGTTGTCCGAATAGGCCACCACCGTGTGCTGCGGGCTGGTCTGGTGCGTGTGGCGGATCATGCCGAACATGCTGCGCGACTGGCGCACGCCGTCAATGGTGAAGTCGGCATTGAAAATCTTGTGGCGGCAGTGTTCGCTGTTGGCCTGCGCGAACATCATGAGCTCCACGTCCGTGGGGTTGCGCTTGAGCGTGCCAAAAGCATCGACAAGATAGGCGATCTCGTCGTCGGCCAGGGCCAGGCCCCAGCCGGTGTTGGCCGCCTCCAGGGCCGCGCGCCCCCCGCCCAGGATGTCCACGTGCTCCATGGGTGCGGGGTGCAGCTCGGTGAACAGGCCCGCGGCCTCGGCGCGGCTGGCCAGGGCGCTCTCGGTCATGCGGTCGTGCAGCAGCGCGGCCACCTGACCCAGCTGCTGCGCGTCCAGCACGGGCTTGCCACCGAGCAGGCCGCCCTTGAGCGTGAGGCGGTATTCGACGATGCGCTCCACCCGGTGCAGGGCCAGGCCGCAGTTGTGCGCGATGTCCGTGGCCTTGGAGGCCCAGGGCGAGACCGTGCCCAGGCGCGGCGCCACCACCACCAGCGGGCCGTCCTGCGGACCCGTGTAGGGATCGCCGTAGCTCAGCAGGGCCGCCAGCTGGCGCTGCTGCTCGGGCGTGGGCGGCACGTCGGCAGCCACCAGGTGCACATAGCGGGCGGCAATGCCGGAGATCTTGTCGTGGAGGGCCTGCAGACGGGGCAGGAGCTGCTGGACGCGGAAGGAGCTGAGGGCGCTGCCGCCATCAAAGGAGGAGATATGCAGGGTCACGGGGGTGGCCTTGAGGGGTGTGGACGGGGGTCCGGGGGAAAGATGGAATTCTACTTCCTGCCCGTCTGGCATCGCACCCGAGCGGGCACGGAAACGCCTGCGATGGGATAATCCCGGCCATGACGATCACCTACAAAGACGAGACGGAAATCGCCGGCATGCGCGTGGCCTGCCGTCTGGCCTCGGAAGTGCTGGATTTCCTCACGCCGCACATCAAGCCGGGCATCACCACGCGCGAGATCGACCGCCTGGCCGCCGAATGCATGCAGGCCCAGGGCAGCACCTCTGCCACGCTGGGCTACCAGCCGCCGGGCTACCCGCCCTACCCGGCCTCGCTCTGCACCTCGGTCAACCACGTGGTCTGCCACGGCATCCCCAACGACAAGCCGCTCAAGAAGGGCGACATCGTCAACGTCGACGTCACCGTCATCAAGGACGGCTGGTACGGCGACACCAGCCGCATGTTCATGGTCGGCGAGGCTTCGATCGCCGCCAGGCGCCTGTGCGCCCTGACCTACGAGGCCATGTGGCACGGCATCGTGCAGGTCAAGCCCGGCGCGCACCTGGGCGACGTGGGCTGGGCCATCCAGAAGTTCGCCGAGAGCAACGGCTTTTCCGTGGTGCGCGAGTTCTGCGGCCACGGCATCGGCCGGGTCTTCCACGAGGAGCCCCAGGTGCTGCACTACGGCAAGCCCGGTACCGGCGAGGAGCTCAAGCCCGGCATGACCTTCACCATCGAGCCCATGATCAACACCGGCCGGCGCGAGGTGCGCGAGCTCGGCGACGGCTGGACCATCGTGACCAAGGACCACTCGCTCTCGGCCCAGTGGGAGCACACGGTGCTGGTCACGCCCACCGGCTACGAGGTGCTGACCCTGTCGGCCGGCAGCCCGCCGCCGCCGGCCTTCGTCCAGGCCGCGGTCGCCCTGGCCTGAGCGACTGGCCCGGTTCTTGCGTCCGAGCGACGCCATGCAAACGACAGCCCAGACACTCCGCGCCCAGTACCGCGCCCGCAAGGCCGAGGCGCTGCAGGCCATCGGCCAGGGCGGCACCTCCACCCGTGGCGTGCACGCCGCGCTGCGCCAGCTGGCCCGCCTGGCCGACGACGCGCTCAAGACCCTGTGGCAGCAGGCCGGCTTCGGCCCCGGCCCGACCCTGGCCGCCGTGGGCGGCTTCGGCCGAGGCGAGCTCTTCCCCCATTCCGACATCGATGTGCTGCTGCTGCTGCCCGAGGGCCAGTCGCCCGACACGGACGAAGCCCTGCGCCAGCGCATCGAGACCTTCATCAGCAGCTGCTGGGATGCCGGCCTGGAGATCGGCTCCAGCGTGCGCACTGTGCAGGAGTGCCTGGCCGAGGCCGCCAAGGACGTGACGGTGCAGACCGCGTTGCTGGAGTCGCGCGCCATCTGCGGCAACACCCCCCTGTTCAAGGACTTCCGCTGGCGCTTCCGCCAGGCGCTGGACGCGCGCGCTTTCTTCGTCGCCAAGACGCTGGAGATGCAGCAGCGTCACAGCAAGTTCGAGGACACGCCCTACGCGCTGGAGCCCAACTGCAAGGAATCCCCTGGCGGCCTGCGCGACCTGCAGATCATCCTCTGGGTGGCGCGCGCGGCGGGCTACGGCAAGAGCTGGGACGAGCTGGCCCGATCCGGCCTGGCCACGCCCTTCGAGGTGCGGCAGATCAAGCGCAACGAGGCCATGCTCAACCTCATCCGCCTGCGCCTGCACCTGGTGGCGGGCCGGCGCGAGGACCGGCTGGTGTTCGACCTGCAGACCACCGTGGCGGGCACCTTCGGCTACCGCTCCGACACCCTGGAGGTCAAGACCCGGGTGCGCGCCAGCGAGGCGCTGATGCGTCACTACTACTGGGCCGCCAAGGCCGTGACCCAGCTCAACCAGATCCTGCTGCTCAACATCGAGGAGCGGCTCAACCCCAGCACCCAGGCGCCGCGCGCCATCAACGCGCGCTTCCTCGACAAGTCCGGGCTGATCGAGGTGGCCAGCGACGACCTCTACCAGCGCGAGCCGCACGCCATCCTGGAGACCTTCCTGGTCTACCAGACTACCGAGGGCGCCAAGGGCCTGTCGGCGCGCACCCTGCGCGCGCTCTACAACGCGCGCACCCTGATGACGGCCAAGTTCCGCAGCGACCCGGTCAACCGCGCGACCTTCATGCAGATCCTGCAGCAGCCGCGCGGCATCACCCACGCCATGCGGCTGATGAACCAGACCTCCGTGCTGGGACGCTACCTCTGGATCTTCCGCCGCATCGTGGGCCAGATGCAGCACGACCTCTTCCACGTCTACACCGTGGACCAGCACATCCTCATGGTGCTGCGCAATGTGCGGCGCTTCTTCATGGCCGAGCACGCGCACGAATACCCCTTGTGCTCGCAGCTCGCTGCCGGCTGGGACCAGCCCTGGATTCTCTACACGGCGGCCCTCTTCCACGACATCGCCAAGGGCCGTGGCGGTGACCACTCGGACCTGGGCGCCGAGGAAGTGCGGCGCTTCGCGCGCCAGCACGGCATTGCGCGCGAGGATGCGCAACTCATCGAATTCCTGGTCCGGGAACACCTGGCCATGAGCCGCATCGCGCAGAAGTCCGACCTCAGCGACCCCGATGTGATCCGGGCCTTCGCCGACCGGGTGGGCAACGAGCGCTACCTCACGGCGCTCTACCTGCTGACCGTGGCCGACATCCGCGGCACCAGCCCCAAGGTCTGGAACGCCTGGAAGGGCAAGCTGCTCGAGGACCTGTACCGCTACACCCTGCGCGCGCTCGGCGGCCACGCGCCCTCGCCCGACGCCGAGGTCGAGGCCCACAAGCGCGAAGCCCTGGTCAAGCTCGCCCTGCACAGCCTGCCGCACGAGGCACACCGCAAGCTCTGGGACACCCTGGACGTGGGCTACTTCATGCGCCACGACGCCGACGACATCGCCTGGCACACACGCCACCTCTCGCGCCACGTGGGCACCGCCCAGCCCATCGTGCGCGCCCGCCGCTCGCCTGTGGGCGAAGGCCTGCAGGTGCTGGTCTACACGGCCGACCAGCCCGACCTCTTCGCCCGCATCTGCGGCTACTTCGACCAGAGCGACTTCAGCATCCTGGACGCGCGCATCCACACGGCGCGCAACGGCTACGCCCTCGACACCTTCCAGGTCGTGAGCACCAGCCTGCAGGACCACTACCGCGAGATGACCGCCATGGTGGAGGCCGAGCTGGCCCGCGTGATCGCCGAGGGCGGCCCGCTGCCCGAGCCCAGCCGCGGCCGCCTCTCGCGCCGGGTCAAGAGCTTTCCGGTCACGCCGCGCGTCAGCCTCAAGCCCGACGAGAAGGCCCAGCGCTGGCTGCTGAGCATCTCCGCCAGCGACCAGGCCGGCCTGCTCTACAAGGTGGCGCGCGTGCTGGCCCGCCACCGCATCAACCTGCAGCTGGCCAAGGTCAACACCCTGGGCGAGCGCGTGGACGACGTCTTCCTCGTCGACGGCCCCGAGCTGCAGAACAACCGCGCCCAGATCGCCATCGAGACCGAGCTGCTGG
>JAYNNS010000229.1:0-4906 GCA_038112835.1 Curvibacter sp.
GCGCCGGGGCCGGGGCAGGCCGAGCAGGTTCAGCAGCGGGGCGGACCAGGCGGTGTTGGCAAGCTGGAGCAGGCGGTCGGTCATGGCAGGGGGTGCATCGGCGCAGGCGAAAGTGCCGATGATCCCATGCCCCGTGGCCCGGGTCGTGGCTGGGGGCGGGTCCCCCGGGGTGCCTGAAGCCCGGATAAGAGGGGCGTTGCGCCCGCTGTACGGTGGGCGCGGTGGCCGGTTTGGCGAGACAATACCGCTCACCGCCTTCTCTTGAGATCCATGGCCGCCCGTCCGACACCCCGCCTCCGGTCCGCACGTCTGGCCCGCGCGGCGCTGGCCTGCCTGGGCCTGGCGGCCCCGCTGGCCTGGGCCACGGGCGAGGCCGTGCCCGGCACGCCGTCCCAGGACCTGCCCAAGCCCAGCCCCAAGGTCTACCGCTACCTCTCGGCCGGCGGCACCACCTCCTTCTCCGACCGCCCGCCCGCCCACGAGCGCTATGTGGTGCTGCACTACGGCTGCTATGCCTGCAATCCGCAGTCCACGGTGAACTGGAACGTCACGCGCCTGTTCCATGAGGCCTATGCGAGCGAGATCGAGCAGGCCGCGCGCCTGTACAACGTGGACCCGGCCCTGGTGCGCGCGGTGATCCACGCCGAATCCGGCTTCAACGTCAACGCGCGTTCGCCCAAGGGCGCCATCGGCCTCATGCAGCTCATGCCGGCCACGGCGCGCGAGCTCGGTGTGGTCAACCCGCGCCATCCGCGCGAGAACATCCATGGCGGCGCACGCTATCTGGCCCAGATGCTGGCGCGCTTCCGCAACGACATCACCCTGGCCACGGCGGCCTACAACGCCGGGCCGCACGCGGTGCAGAAGTACGCGGGGGTGCCGCCCTTTGCCGAGACCCAGGTCTATGTGCAGCGCGTGCGCATCCTGCACCAGCGCTACAAGGCCCCGCAGGGCTGAGCCCTTGGGCGGGGTCTGCCGTCCTCGTCAGCCGCGCCGGATCAGCCAGATGCCGGCCAGGATCAGGCCCAGGCCGCCCACGCGGCCCAGCGAGATGGACTTCTGCGCAAAACCCAACACTCCGAAGTGATCCAGCAGCATGGCGGTGGTGAGCTGGCCGGCCAGCACCAGGGCCGTCATGAGGACGGCGTCGATACGGCTGGCGCTGAAGGCCGTCGAGGCGATGAACACCGCTCCCAGCAGCCCCCCCAGCAGATGCCAGGGCTGCACCTCGCGCAAGGCCTCGGCGGACGGCCACAGCCGCAGCAGCAGCACCAGGAGGAACAGGGCCACGGTCCCGGCCACGAAGGACAGCAGCGCGGCCATGATGGGGCTGGCCACGCGCAGCGCGAGCTGGCCGTTGATGCCGGCCTGCACCGGGATGCCGACGCCGGCGAGGAAGGGGATCAGCAGGATCAGGGGGCTGGAGGCATTCATGGGGTGGGATCCGGGGGAGGGAAGCGGGCATTGTGGCGCCACCCGGATGCACCCGCGTGGGCAAGGCCATCGCCGCTGGCCGACAATCGCGCCATGACATCCCTGCAAGACCTCTCCCTCTCCATGCTGGACCTCGTGGCCGTGCGCGAAGGCGGTACGGTGGCCGATGCGTTGCGCATCGCCCTGCGCACGGCGCAGCAGGCGGAAGCCCTGGGCTTCAGACGCTACTGGCTGGCCGAGCACCACAACATGTCGGGCGTGGCGAGCTCGGCCACCGCCGTGCTGGTGGGCCACATCGCGGGCGGAACGCAGCGCATCCGCGTGGGCTCGGGCGGCATCATGCTGCCCAACCACGCGCCGCTGGTGGTGGCCGAGGCCTTCGGCACCCTGGCGGAGCTGTACCCGGGCCGCATCGACCTGGGCCTGGGCCGCGCGCCCGGCACCGACCCGCTGACCATGCGCGCGCTGCGCCGCGACCGCGTGGAGACCGAGGAGGACTTCCCGCGCGACGTGCAGGAACTTCAGCGTCTGCTGGCACCGGCCCAGCCGGGCCAGCGCCTCGTCGCCACGCCGGGTGCGGGGACGAACGTGCCGATCTGGCTGCTGGGCTCCAGCCTCTTCTCTGCGCAGCTCGCGGCCGAGCTCGGCCTGCCTTACGCCTTCGCCTCCCATTTCGCACCGCGCTACCTGCTGCAGGCGCTGGCGCTCTACCGCCAGCGCTTCAAGCCTTCGGCCACGCTGGCCCAGCCCTATGTGGCCATCGGCGTGCCCGTGATCGCCGCGCCCAGCGACGAGGAGGCCGAGTACCTGGCCAGCAGTACCTACCAGCGCGTGCTGGGCATCCTCACGGGCCGGCGCGGCCTGCTGCCGCGCCCGGTGGCGCACTACATGGACACGCTGGAAGTCCAGCAGCGCGCGGCCATCGCCGACTTCCTGGCCGTGGCCGTGATCGGCTCGCCGCAGACCGTGCGCGCGGGTTTCGAGCAGCTGCTCCAGGCCACGCAGGCCGATGAGTTCATCCTGGTCTCCGACGTGCACGATGCCGAGCTGCGCCTGCGCTCGCTGGAGATCGCGGCCGCAGCCAAGACGGCGGTGTCACAGCCGGCCTGAGGCGGCGGGTGCTTGAGACACAATACGGCCCCATGAACGACAGCACCTCATCCCAGGCGACGCCGCGCCCCGAACTCCCCGACCACCTCTCCATCGACCCGAAGAGTCCGCACTATGTCGCTGCCGTCTTCGAGCATCCGGTGGGCATCCGCTTCAACGGCAAGGAGCGCCACGACGTGGAGGAGTACTGCATCAGCGAAGGCTGGGTCAAGGTGCCCGCGGGCAAGACCCTGGACCGCAAGGGCAACCCGCTGATGATCAAGCTCAAGGGCACGGTCGAGGCCTTCTACCGCTGAATCCACAGCCCGCCAGGGGGCGCATCGCATGACGTGGCGGCCCGGCACGCAGGCCGCTAGACTTGCCGCTTTCAGTGGCATCACGAGGAGCGCACCATGCTGAACCGCGATCTGGAATCCGAATTCAAGGCCCTCTTGCCGGGCACCGGCACCGAGGCTGGCGCCACGCGCCGCACGGCGCTCAGGAGCGCGCTGGGCGTGGGCTTTGCCGCCTCGGCCCTGCCCATCGTGGCCCAGACCGCGATCCGGACGCCGACCACCGGCCTGACCGCGGGCGAGGTCACCATCGACGTCAACGGCTTCAAGATGCCGGCCTACCGCGCCCAGCCGGCCGGTAAGACCGGCCTGCCCGTGGTACTGGTGCTGTCCGAGATCTTCGGTGTGCACGAGCACATCGCCGACATCACCCACCGCTTCGCGCGCGAAGGCTATCTCGCCATCGCTCCCGAGCTCTTCGTGCGCCAGGGCGACGCGCAGAGCTACGGCGAGATGGCCAAGCTCATCGCCGAGGTGATCTCCAAGGTGCCCGATGCCCAGGTGGCCGGCGACCTGGACGCCACCGTGGCCTGGGCTGGTGCCCACGGCGGCGACCTGAAGCGCGTGGGCGTGACGGGCTTTTGCTGGGGCGGTCGCCAGACCTGGCTCTACGCCGCCCACAGCCGGCAGATCAAGGCCGGCGTGGCCTGGTACGGCCGTGTCGTCGGTGCGCAGAACGAGCTCACGCCGAAGAACCCGATCGACATCGCCGGGCAGCTCCACGGTGCCGTGCTGGGCCTGTACGGCGAGGCCGACACGGGCATTCCGCTGGACGGGGTGGAGAAAATGAAGGCCGCCCTGGCCGCCGGCAACGCCAGCGCCCGGGCCTCGCAGTTCGTGATCTACAAGGACGCGCCCCACGCCTTCCATGCCGACTACCGACCGAGCTACCGCAAGGAGGCGGCCGAGGACGGCTGGAAGCGCTGCCTGGAGTGGTTCCGCAAGCACGGCGTGTGAGCGCGGCGATGCGTGCCGGGGCCGCCTGCGGGCGGCCCTTTTCATGCCTGCCGGCTTTTTCAGCAGCTTGACAGCTCTGAGAGAATCAAAGGCATGACTCTTCTTGCCATCCTTCTCGGCACGCTGGCGGCCGGCATCGGCAGCGTCTGGCTGGCCGCGGCCCTGAGCTTCGGTGTGCTGGCGCGCTACACCCAGCACATGCTCAGCCTGGCCGCCGGTGCCCTGCTGGGCACGGCCTTCCTGCACCTGCTGCCCGAGGCCTTCGAGAGCGAATTCGGGGCGCACGAGCTGTTTCTGACCCTGCTGGTGGGCGTGGTCTTCTTCTTCCTGCTCGACAAGGCCGAGCTCTGGCACCACGGCCACGAGCACCACCATGGCGAGGCCGGGGACGGCCATTCCGCACAGGCGGGCCATGACCACGGGCACGGGCACGCCCACCCGGAGGCACATGCCCATGCGCACAGGCCCGCGCATGCCCATGGCCAGCCGGGCCCGCGCATGGCCGGCGGCTGGTCGGTGCTGGCCGGCGACAGCGTGCACTGCTTCGGCGACGGCATCCTGATCGCCTCGGCCTTCATGGCCGACCTGCGCCTGGGGGCGATCGCGGCCGTGGCCGTGCTGGCCCATGAGGTGCCGCACCACATGGGCGACCTGGCCGTGCTGCGCGCCTCCAGCGGCACGCGCCAGGCGGCCCTGCTCAAAGTCACGCTGGCCGGCGCCATCACCGCCCTGGGGGGCCTCGTGGGCTGGTGGCTGGTGGACCTGCTGCGTGACTACCTGACCTATTTCCTGGTCGTCGCCTCCAGCAGCTTCATCTATGTGGCCCTGGCCGACCTGATTCCGCAGCTGCAGAAGCGCCTGGCCCTGCGCGAGACGCTGGCGCAGATCGGCTGGTTGCTGGCCGGCATCGCCCTGGTCACGCTGACCAGCACGCTGATCCACACCCACTGAGGCGCACGCGATGGCCTTCCAGTTCAAGATGAACGAGCGCTCGCTGTTCGCGGTGCTGCTGCGCTCGCCCTGGTGGATCAGCCTGCTGATCTCGGTGCTGATGTCGCTGGCGGCCTTCGCCC
>JAYNNS010000230.1:0-4890 GCA_038112835.1 Curvibacter sp.
GGGGAAGTCGACGTTGGGGAACTGGTCGACCTGCAGGCGCTGGTAGGAGAAGAGCCCCAGCACCACGAAGGCCAGCATGACCATGGTGGCGAAGACCGGGTTCTGGAGGCTGACGCGCGTGAACCACATGGTGTGCCGGCCCTCAGCGTGCCTGGCCCGTGCCGGTGCGGCGCACGGCTGTGCCCTCGCGCAGCGGGCCCACGGCGCCGGCCAGCACCAGGCTGCCCTCGGGCAGGCCGCTGACCGCCACCAGGTCCTGTCCGCCCACCCGGCCGCGCGCGCCCAGGGTGACGCCCGTATGGCGCACCTGCTCGCCGTCGAGCACCTGCAGATAGGGTTGGGGCTTGTCGGTGCGCACGGCCTCCAGTGGCACGGCCAGGACCTTGAGCTTCTCGGTGCCCAGCGTGCCCTGCACGAACAGGCCCTGGCGCAGGCCGGGCACCCCCTGCAGCTGCAGGTAGACCAGCACGCTGCGGCTGCCGGCCTGGGTGCTGGGGTTGATGCGGGCCACGCGCGCCGGCACGGGCTGGGCCAGGCCCTCGACCTGGAGCTGGGCCAGCTGGCCCGTGCGCACGCTGACCGAATCGGCGGCGCTGAGTGCGGCCTCGATCTCCATGCGGCTCAGGTCCACGATCTCGACGATGCGCGCGTCCACCGCCACGCGCTCACCCGGCTGGGCCAGGCGCTGGGAGACCAGACCGGCCATGGGGGCGCGCAGCACGGTGTCGGCCGCGCTCTTGCGCGCCACGTCCACGGCCGCCAGGGCGGCTTCATGGCTGGCCCGCGCCGCATTGAGATTGGCGAGCGAGGTGTCGAGCGCCGTCCTGGAGATGAAGCCCTGGTCCACCAGGGCCTTGTTGTTGTCGTACTGGCGCTGGGCGATGTCGATCTGCGCCCTGGCGGCGTCGGCCTGCAGCTGGGCCTGGCGCAACCGCGCCTCGTACTCGGCCGGCTCGACGCGCGCGATCACCTGCCCCGCCTGCACCGCATCGCCCTCACGCACCGTCAGGCCCTGCAGCTCGCCGGGCACGCGGGCCTTCACGAACGCCGAGTTGGCCGCCTTGAGCGTGCCCGAGACCGGCAGGCCGCGCAGCAGTTCCTGCGGCTGCAGTACCAGCACGTCGGCGGCCGCGAGCTCGACCACGGCCTGCGCGCTGCGCGCGGTCTGCTCGGCCAGGGCGGCCTGCTGGGCCTTGCGCGCGCCCACGGCACGCAGCACGCCGACGGCGAGCAACGCCACGATCAGGGCCGCGAGGCCCCAGCGGATCCAGCGCTTCATCTTCTCAGTTCTTTCCTTGCGAGGTGGGGGTGGGGCCGGCGGGGGCGGGGCACAGGCCGTGCAGCAGGATCTGCACCTGCTGCTCCAGGTATTTTTCCGGCTCCAGCAGGCTGGCGCTGCTCACGCAGGCGCCGAAGGAATGTTTCCAGGACATGAGGAAGATCATCGGGGCCAGCACGGCGTAGATGGCGTGCTCCATGTCCAGGGGGCGGAACTCGCCGCGGTCCACGCCGCGCTGCAGGATGCGGCGGATCAGCTCGTGCCCGGGCTCGATGACTTCCTGCTGGTAGAAGGCCGCGAGTTCAGGGAAGTTGCTGGCCTCGCTCATCATGAGCTTGGTGATGCCCGCGGCCGGCGTCTTGCCGATGCGCTCCCACCACATCATCAGCGCGTAGCGCAGCATCTCGGGCGTGTTGCCCTCGAAGGTCTCGAACTCGGCGTTCCACTCGGCAAAGCGGCCCGCGATGTTCTCGCGCACCACGGCCTTGAACAGCTCCTCCTTGGTGGCGAAATAGAGAAAGAGCGTGCCCTTGGAGACGCCGGCGCGGCGCGCCACTTCCTCCGAGCGCGTCGCGGCATAACCCTTTTCGACGAACAGCGCCAGGGCCGCAGCCAGCAGCTCGCCCGGGCGGGCTTCCTTGCGCCGCTCGCGCTTGGGGCAGTTGTGGGAAAAGATCTTGCCGATCATGGCGATCGCTTATTAATGACTGACGGGTTATTAATGTAATCCGCCCCCTGGCGGGCGTCAAGCCGCTATCTTGACCGCTGGCTGTAAAGCCGCAGTAAAGGCCAGGGCCCCGAGCAGGCCCTAAGATGCGGGTCCCCCTTTCTGGCAGGCTCCTTATGTCCCACGATCATCCCATCCTGGTTCTCGGCGGCGGCTGCTTCTGGTGCACCGAGGCCGTCTTCGACCGCGTGCGCGGCGTGCTCGATGTCGAGAGCGGCTACGCCAACGGCCATGTGGAGCGGCCCAGCTACGAGCAGGTCTGCACGGGCAGCACGGGCCACAACGAGGTCGTGCGCCTGGTCTACGACCCGGACCAGGTCAGCGTGCGCCAACTGCTGGGCATCTTCTTCGCCACCCATGACCCGACCACGCTGAACCGCCAGGGCAACGACGTGGGCACCCAGTACCGCAGTGGCATCTATCACACGACGCCGGCGCAGGCGCAGGAGGCCCAGCTGCTGATCGCCGAGCTCGCGCAGGGCGCGGTCTTCAATGCCCCCATCGTCACCGAGGTGCTTCCCCTGGCCAGCTACTGGCCGGCCGAGGCCTACCACCAGGACTACTACGCGCAGCATCCCGACCAGGGCTACTGCGCTTTCGTGGTCGGTCCCAAGGTGGCCAAGTTCAGGCGGCAGTTCGCCGAACTGCTCAAGCCGGAGGCCCGGGGGTGATCAGCACGCGGGGCCTGGTTTGCCAGTACCCGGGCGGCGCGTGCCTGGCCTTCCCGGACCTCGCGCTGGGCCAGGGCGAGACGCTGCTGCTGCGGGGCCGTTCGGGCAGTGGCAAATCGAGCTGGCTGGCGCTGGCCGCCGGCCTGATGCCGCCGCAGGCCGGCGAGATGGTCGTGGCCGGCCAGTGCCTGGGCGCGCTCAGCCCGGTGCAGCGCGACGCCTGGCGCGTGCGCCACATCGGTTTCCTCCCGCAGAGGCTGCACCTGAGCGCGGCCCTCACGGTGGCCGGCAATCTGGAACTGGTCTATTACGCCGCCGGCCTGGCGGCGGATAGCGCCGCCATGGCCGCGGCCCTGCAGGCCCTGGGCGTGGCCGAACTTGCGCCGCGCCGACCGGCCACGCTCTCGGGCGGGCAGGCCCAGCGCGTGGCGCTGGCGCGCGCCGTGTTGCTGGCGCCCAAGGTCATCCTGGCCGACGAACCCACGGCCAGCCTCGACGACGAGGCGGCGCGGGATGCCCTGGCCCTGCTGGAGGCCAGCGCGCAGCGCTGTGGCGCCACGCTGGTCATCGCCACCCACGATGCGCGCGTGCGCGCCGCGCTGCCGCGGGCCCAGGCGCTGGATCTCGATGCGCCGCCGGCGCATCCGGGAGTCGGCGCATGAAGACCCTGGCCCTGGCCTGGCGCTATCTCTGGGCGCGCCCGCTGGCCACCGTGCTCAACCTGCTGCTGCTCACCCTGGGCCTGGCCGCCATCACCCTCTTGTTGCTGGTGCGCCTGCAGATGGATCGCGCCTTCGAGCGCGATCTCGCGGGCATCGACGCCGTGGTCGGCGCCAAGGGCAGCCCGCTGCAGCTCATCCTCTCGGGGGTCTTCCACCTGGACGTGCCCACGGGCAACATCCCGTTGGCCGAGGCGCAGGCCCTGGCGCAGGACACGCGCGTGGCCCAGCTCATCCCGCTGAGCCTGGGCGACAGCTACCGGGGCTTTCGCATCGTCGGCACCACGCGCGACTACCCGGCGCACTATGGCGCTGAACTGGCGCAAGGCGCCTGGTGGCAGGCGCCCATGGAGGCCGTGCTCGGCGCCCAGGTGGCGCGCAACACCGGACTGCCGGTGGGCGGCCAGTTTGCCGGCGCCCACGGTCTGGGTGCGGGCGGCGAGGAGCATGGCGACGACCCCTACCGCGTGAGCGGCGTACTCGCGCCTTGCGGCTGCGTGCTCGACCGCCTGGTGCTGACGGCCAGCGAGTCGGTCTGGCGCGTGCACGAAGGCGAACCCGAGGACGAGGCCGAGCGCCGGGCCCTGGAGGCCGAGCGCGAGATCACCCTGGCCCTGGTGCGCTACCGCAGTCCGCTGGCGGCCGTGACCTTCCCCCGCTACGTGAACAGCGCCACCTCCCTGCAGGCCGCCGCGCCCGCGCTGGAGATCACGCGCCTGCTGCGCATGGTGGGCGTGGGCACCGACGTGCTGCGCGGCTTTGCTGCCGTGCTGCTGCTGACCGCGGGGCTGAGCGTGTTCATCGCGCTCTGGAGCGCGGTGCGCGAGCGCCGGGCCGACCTGGCCCTGCTGCGCATGCTGGGCGCGCCGCCGCGCCGCGTGGGAGCCCTGCTGCTGGCCGAGGCCCTGTGGCTGGCCCTGCTGGCCACGGGGCTGGGCCTGGCGCTGGGCCATGGCTTGACAAGCCTGCTAGGCTGGATGCTGGCGCAGGATCAATCGCTGCCGCTGAGCGGCGCCGTCTGGCTGGCGCAGGAACTCTGGGTGCCCGCCCTGGCTCTGACGGTGGCGGCGCTCGCGGCCGCGCTGCCGGTGTTCGCGGCCTACCGCACCGAGGCGGCTGCGCTGCTGCATGAACGATGAAAGGACCGACGATGAAGAGATTGCTGAGCCTCGCGGCCCTGATGCTGTCGATGGCGACGGTGCAGGCCCACGAGAACGATGCCAAGGCCGTGGCCGAGGACATCCAGCGCCACCGCGCCATGGCCGCGGCGCACGAGGCGGCCGCGCGCTGCCTCGAATCCGGCAAGAAGCATGACGTCTGCCAGAAGGAGCTGCAGGCCGCCTGCAAGGGCCTGGCCCTGGGCAAGTACTGCGGGATGCGCCATGTCCACTAAAGCCCTGCTCTCTTCCCTGTTGCTGGCCCTGGCCTGCAGCGCCCAGGCGCAGCTGAGCCCCCCGATCGAAGGCGGCGTGCCCAGCGGCTCGCCGGGCAGCG
>JAYNNS010000231.1:0-4870 GCA_038112835.1 Curvibacter sp.
GAGCATCGCAGGTTGCCCCGGCGCAGCCGGGGTCACAGACACCAGGGTCGCCTTTTCTTTGGCTACTTTCTTTTGGCGAAGCAAAAGAAAGTAGCTCGCCCGCCGGGGCGAGACCCGGCTTGCCACGCGAGCAATACCTTAGAGCATCTAAGAGAAAAAAGCCGATCAGCCCGCAGGGACGGTCCCCCAACCCACCCCGACCATCCCACTAAAATCATTGCCATGTTCTCCCATCTGCGCCTGCACACCGAGTTCTCCGTCGTCGACGGCACCACCCGCATCGACGACATCGTCAAGGCTGCAGCCAAGGACGGGCAACCGGCGCTGGCCATCACGGACCTGAACAACCTCTTCGGGGCGGTCAAGTTCTACAAGGAAGCACGGGGCAAGGGCGTCAAGCCCGTGATCGGGGTGGAGATCATCCTCGAAGGCCTGGGCCAGGACCCGCTGGCCACGAGCAAGATGCTGCTGCTGGTGCAGAACAAGCAGGGCTACCTCAACCTCTCCGAGATCCTGGCCCGGGCCTGGACAGGCAACGTGCACAAGGCCCAGGCCGTTGTCAAGCTGGCCTGGCTCAAGGAGCTGCACGAGGGGCTGATCGCACTCTCGGGCGCGCAGAGCGGCGCCGTGGGCCAGGCCCTGGTGCAAGGCGACATGGGCCGGGCGCACGAGCTCGCGCTGCAGCTCTCGACCACCTTTCCGCACCGCTACTACCTGGAGTTGCAGCGCGCCGGCCGGCCCGATGACGAGCCGCATGTCGCCGCCGCCGTGCAGCTGGCCGCGCGCCTGAAGCTGCCGGTCGTCGCCACGCATCCGGTGCAGTTCGCCACCGCCGACGACTACGAGGCGCACGAGGCGCGGGTCTGCATCTCCGAAGGCGAGATCCTGGGCAACCCGCGGCGCGTGCGCAAGTTCACACGCGAGCAGTACTTCAAGTCCGCCGCGCAGATGGAGGCCCTGTTCGCCGACCTCCCCAGCGCCGTGGCCAACACGCTGGAAATCGCCAAGCGCTGCAACCTCACCCTGGTGCTGGGCAAGCCGCAGCTGCCCAACTTCCCCATCCCCGGTGGCCTCTCGATCGACGAGTATTTCCGCAAGGTGTCCTTCGAGGGCCTGGAGGAGCGCCTGGCCCATCTCTATCCGGATGTCGCCAAGCGTGACGCCGAGCGCCCGCGCTATGTGGAGCGCCTGGAGTTCGAGATCGCCACCATCCTCAAGATGGGCTTCCCGGGCTACTTCCTCATCGTGGGTGACTTCATCCAGTGGGCCAAGGCCAACGGCTGCCCGGTCGGGCCGGGGCGGGGCTCGGGCGCGGGCTCCCTCGTGGCCTATGCGCTCAAGATCACGGACCTGGACCCGCTGGAATACAAGCTGCTGTTCGAGCGCTTCCTGAATCCCGAGCGCGTCTCGATGCCTGACTTCGACATCGACTTCTGCCAGGCCAACCGCGACCGCGTGATCGACTACGTCAAGGACAAGTACGGCAAGGAGGCGGTCAGCCAGATCGCCACCTTCGGCACCATGGCCGCGCGCGCAGCCATCCGCGACGTGGGCCGGGTGATGGACATGAGCTACACCTTCTGCGACGGCATCTCCAAGCTCATCCCCAACAAGCCGGGCCAGCACATCACCATCGCGGGCGCATTGGCCGAGGTGCCCGAACTCGCCGAACGCCTGGCCAAGGAAGACGAGGTCAAGAACCTGCTCGAGCTCGCGCAGAAGCTCGAAGGCATGACGCGCAACGTGGGCATGCACGCCGGGGGCGTGCTGATCGCCCCGGGCAAGCTCACCGATTTCTGCCCGCTCTACCAGCAGCCCGGCAGCGACTCGGCCGTGAGCCAGTACGACAAGGACGATGTGGAAGCCATCGGCCTGGTGAAGTTCGACTTCCTGGGCCTGGCCACGCTGACCATCCTGGAGATCGCGCGCGAGTTCATCATGAAGCGCCACCCGGGCCAGGAGCACTTCGCCTTCGAGAACATCCCGCTCAACGACCGCGCGACCTACCAGCTGTTCCAGGAAGGCAAGACGGAAGCGGTGTTCCAGTTTGAAAGTCGCGGCATGCAGGGCATGCTGCGCGACGCCAAGCCCACGCGCCTGGAAGACCTGATCGCCCTCAACGCCCTGTACCGTCCGGGCCCCATGGACCTGATCCCGAGCTTCGTGGCGCGCAAGCACGGCCGCGAGGAGGTGGAGTACCCGCATCCGGCCGTGGCCGAGATGATGTCCGAAACCTACGGCATCATGGTCTACCAGGAACAGGTGATGCAGACCGCGCAGATCCTGGGCGGCTACTCGCTCGGCGGCGCCGACCTGCTGCGCCGGGCCATGGGCAAGAAGAAGGCCTAGGAGATGGCCGAACACCGCGAGAAATTCCGTGCCGGCGCGGCCAAGACGCACAACATCCCGCAGGACAAGGCCGACGAGATCTTCGACCTGATGGAGAAGTTCGCGGGCTACGGCTTCAACAAGTCGCACGCAGCGGCCTACTCGCTGCTGGCCTACCACACGGCCTGGCTCAAGGTCCACTACACGGCCGAGTTCTTCTGCGCCAACATGACCGTGGAAATGGACGACACGGACAAGCTCAAGGTGCTGTTCGAGGACGCGCTCAAGATGGGCATGACGTTCGAGCCGCCGGACGTGAACCGTGGCCACTACCGCTTCGAGCCGATTTCCGACACCGTGATCCGCTACGGCCTGGGCGCCGTCAAGGGCACGGGCCAGCAAGCCATCGAGGCCATTGTCCGGGCCCGCGAGGAAGGCGGCCCGTTCAAGAGCCTCTACGACTTCTGCGTGCGCGTGGATCGCACACGGCTGAACAAGCGCACCATCGAGGCCCTGATCAAGGCCGGCGCCTTCGACTCCCTGCACCTCAACCGCGCCGAGCTGCTGGCCTCCATCGACCGCGCCTTCGACTTCGCCAACGCCACAGCCGCCAACGCCAACCAGACCGGTCTCTTCGACCTGGGTGACGACAGCCACGGATCGAGCACGCAGGAGCCGGACCTCGTGGAGGCCCTGCCCTGGGGCGTGAAGGAGCGCCTCACGCACGAGAAGACGGCCGTGGGCTTCTACCTCTCGGGCCACCTGTTCGACGAGGTCGCCCTGGAGGTGCGCCGCTTCGCCAAGCGTCAGCTGGCCGACCTGATCGACACGCGCGAGCCCCAGCTGCTGGCCGGCATCATCGGCGACTTCCGCGTCATCAACGGCCAGCGCGGCCGTCTGGGTCTGTTCAAGCTCGACGACAAGAGCGCCGTGCTCGACGCCCGCGTGGACGAGGCGCTGATGAACGCCAACAAGCCCCTGTTCAAGGACGACGAGCTGGTCGTCGTCATGGCCAAGGTCATGCCCGATCGCTTCTCGGGCGGCCTGCAGCTCAACGTCAACCAGGTCTGGAGCCTGGAGGCCGCGCGCTGCCGCTTCGGCAAGTACCTGCGCGTGGCGGTCAACGGCCGCGCGCCCGACGTGCAGCGCCTGGTGGCCGAGCATCCGCCCAGGCGCGAGATGACCGAGCAGGGCGAGCTGCTGCGCGGCCTGGGCGTGCGCCTGTCGCTGCGCCGCGAAGGTGGCGGCATGGCGGTGGCCGCCGAGCTGCAGCTGGACGACAACGCCAAGTTCTATCCCACCGACGCGGCGCTGGCCGGCTGGATGGCGCAGGCCGATCAGGGCAAAGCCATGATCGTCTACGAGTGAGCGCGCCGTGACCCGCATCCTCAACATCTCCGCCTACAAATTCGTCCCGCTCCCCGATGCCCCCGCGCTGCGCGAGCAGCTGCAGGCCCGCGGCCTGGCCCTGGCGCTCAAGGGCACCGTCCTGCTGGCCGAGGAAGGCATCAACCTCTTTCTCGCCGGGACGGAGACCGCCGTGCGGGAGTTCGTGGCGCGGCTGCGCCAGGATGAGCGGTTCGCCGATCTGGCGCCCAAGGAGAGCTGGTCGGCCCAGGTGCCGTTTCGCAAGCTGCGGGTCAAGGTCAAGTGCGAGATCATCCGCATGAACCACCCCACGATCCGCCCGGCCGCCGGCCGCGCACCGGCCGTGGCCGCCACCACCGTGAAACGCTGGCTGGACCAGGGCCATGACGACGAGGGCCGCCCCGTGGTGACGCTGGACACGCGCAACGCCTTCGAGGTGGACCACGGCAGCTTCGAGGGCGCGATCGACTGGCGGATCGCCAAGTTCTCGGAGTTCCCGGCCGCGCTGCAGGCCCACAAGGACGAGCTCGCGGGCAAGACCGTGGTGAGCTTCTGCACCGGCGGCATCCGCTGCGAGAAGGCCGCGATCTACATGCAGCAGGCCGGGCTGGACCATGTCTACCAGCTCGAAGGCGGCATCCTCAAGTATTTCGAGGAGGCCGGCGGCGCCCACTACCGCGGCGACTGCTTCGTCTTCGACGAGCGCGAGGCCCTGGGCAGCGATCTGGCCGCGCGCCAGCCCTGATCGCGGGGCAAAGGGCCTGACAGCGCGGAGGCACGGCCTCGGGCAGGCCCCGGCACCCCTCTGTTCAGGGCACGAAGCGGCGCTCGGGCAGGGGGATGAAGTCCGCCTCGCCCTCGATGGCACCCATGCGCTGCGCCTCCCAGTCCGCGGCGGCCTGCACGATGCGCTCCCTGCGGCTGGAGACGAAGTTCCACCACATGTGGCGCGGCCCGTCCAGCGGCGCGCCGCCGATCACCACCAGGCGTGCGGCCTGCGCGCCGGCCGCGATCTGCACGGCCTGCCCCTGTGGCAGCACGGCCATCTGGCGCGCCTGCAAACTGGCGGCGCCGACCTGCAGGGCCGCATCGACGGCATAGACGGCGCGCTCCGCCTGCAGCGGTGGCAGCTCGAAAGCGCCGCCCGCCGGCAGCTGCACATCGAGGTAGAGGG
>JAYNNS010000232.1:0-4274 GCA_038112835.1 Curvibacter sp.
CGCCTGAAGCCCGCGCCGGCGCCCGCCCCCAGCCCGGCCGCCCTGCGCGCCGCGGCCCAGGCCCCGGTCGAGGAAGACGCGGCCCAGCTCGCCATGAGCACCCTGTCCTTCCAGGACTATGTGCGCGAACGCATGCTGCAGCGCCGCGCCGAGGCCCAGCAACAGGCCAAGGCCGCCGCGCCG
The DNA here is from genome assembly GCA_038112835.1 of Curvibacter sp. Taxonomy (GTDB): domain Bacteria; phylum Pseudomonadota; class Gammaproteobacteria; order Burkholderiales; family Burkholderiaceae_C; genus Hylemonella. The sequence continues at coordinate 184 of JAYNNS010000232.1, forward strand.
CGCCCCGCCTACGAGATCATTCCGCCGGACCCCGAGAACGCGCCGCCCGCACGCAAGGCCGCACCGATTGCCGTGCCGCAGGCCGCCGCCCCGGCGCCTGCGCCCGCGGCCCCCGCACCGGCCGCCGTCTCCCAGGGCCTGGTGAACGAACTCAGCGCCATGAAGGAGCTGATCGAGGAGCGCTTCAGCACCCTGGCCTGGCTGGGCCAGACTAAGCAGAGCCCGATCCGCGCCAACCTCACGCTCAAGCTGATCCGCTCGGGCTACTCGCCCGCGCTGGCGCGCGCCGTGCTGAGCATGATGCCGGACGACGCCAGCCCCGCCGAGGCCGTGCAATGGCTCATGGGCATCCTCACGCGCAACATCAAGACCGACGCCGGCGGCCCCGCGCTCAAGGACGAGGGCGGCGTGTTCGCCCTGGTCGGCACCACCGGCGTGGGCAAGACCACCACGGCCGCCAAGCTGGCCGCGCTGTGCGCGCGCACGCACGGCGCCGGCAGCGTGGGACTGATCACGCTCGACAGCTACCGCATCGGCGCCCACGAGCAGCTGCGCGCCTACGGCCGCATGCTGGGCGTGGTGGCCCACATGGCCCACGACCGCGCCGCGCTGCAGGACCTGCTGGGCCTGCTGAGCAACCGCAAGATGGTCATCATCGACACCACCGGCGTGGCCCCGCGCGATCCGCGCAAGCGCGACCTCCTCGACGTGCTGGAGCTGCCGCAGATCAAGCGCCTGCTGGTGCTCAACGCCGCCAGCCACGGCGACACGCAGGACGCGGCCGTGGCCTCCTTCGGCGCGCAGCAGGCCGTGCTGACCAAGATCGACGAGGCCGTCAAGCTCGGCCCCGCGCTCGACAGCGTGATCCGCCACCACCTCGTGCTGCGCGGGGTCAGCGGCGGCCAGCGCGTGCCTGAAGACTGGGAGCGCGCCGAGGCCGAGCAGCTGGTGCGCCTGTCCATGCGCTCCAGCGGCAAGTCCGCGCACGACCCGCAGATGGCCGAGCTGGGCCTGTACTTCGCCCAGGCCGGCGCCCCCACCCACGCTTCGGGACGCCTGCATGCTTGACCACGACAGCCACCAGGCCGCCGGCCTGGCTGCCCTGGCCGCCGAGCAGACGCCACGCATCGTGGCCCTGGCCGGCCACGGCGACCGCCGCAGCGAGCTGCCCCTGCTGTGGCAGCTCTGCGCTGCCTGGACCGCGCTCGACTACCCCCTGGTGGTGCTGGACGCGCATGTACGCGAGACCGAGCAGGCCCCGGGCCTGCAGCAGCTGCTCACCGACGGCGAGGACAGCGTCGCCCTGGCGCGCGGCGAGCAGGACTGGTCCATCGTTCCCGCCGCCCTGGGCCTGACCGCCCTGGGCACGCCGCGGCCCGGCACACCCGCGCAGGCCAGCGCCGAGCGCGCGCGCCAGCTGGCCGAGGCCTTTCCCGGCCACGAGCTCATCCTGCTTTACGCCCCGGCGCACGAACTCGCGCGCAGTTTCCAGGGCAGCACCCTGTCGCCGCTGCTCGGCCTGTCGGCACAGGAAGCCGCCATGCTCAGCGCCTACCACGCGCTCAAGCAGCTGTTGAACCTGGGCAAACTTCGGCCTACCATCGTCTCCGTGATGGACAACCCCGCCCTCGCCACCCGTGTCTCGGGCCACAGCCTCGCCCGCAACCTGCAGGACTGTGCCCGCGACTTCCTGGCCTGCGAAGTGCCGGCCCTCACGGTCTGCCCCACCGAGGCCGGGGAGATGCAGCGCCTGGCGCTGCGCACCCTGGAGCACGCGCTGCTGCCGCCGCGCTGGACGCCGCCCGCGGCCGCCGCGCACGGTCCGCGCAGCGCGAGGAGCTGCTGATGTACACCGCCAAAGGCCAGCTCGACCGCGACGCCCTGATCCGGCAGTACTCGCCGCTCGTGCGCCGCCTGGCCCACCACATGATGGCCAAGCTGCCGCCCAGCATCCAGGTCGACGACCTGATCCAGGTCGGCCTGATCGGCCTGTCGGAAGCACTGACGCGCTACGAAGCCGCCCAGGGCGTGCAGTTCGAGACCTTCGCCACCCAGCGCATCCGCGGCGCCATGATCGACGAGCTGCGCGAGAACGACTGGATGAGCCGCGGTTCGCGCAAGAGCCAGAAGGAGATCGAGAGCGCGCTCACGCGGCTGGAGCACAGGCTGGGCCGCTCGCCCAGCGAGAGCGAGATCGCCGCCGAGCTCGGCATGGAGCTGGCCGACTACCAGGCCCTGCTCTACAAGGTCAAGGGCACCCAGCTCGTGTACCTGGAAGACATGACGGGCAACAGCGACAGCGAGGACGGCTTTCTCGACCGCCACATGGTCGACAACGAGGCCGATCCCATGCAGCTGCTGCGCAACCAGCGCCTGCGCGGCGCCCTGGTCGCCGCCATCAAGGCGCTGCCCGAACGCGAGCAGTACATCATGAGCATGTACTACGAGCAGGACATGAACCTCAAGGAAATCGCCGCCGTGCTGGGCGTGACCGAATCCCGCGTGTGCCAGCTGCACAGCCAGTCGATCGCGCGGCTGCGGGCCAAGATGCGCGCGCATTGAGCGCACGGCGCGCGGGCATCAGCCCGGGTGGGTCATCTTCAGCATGGGCTTGAAGCCGCCCGCGATCAGGCGCCGGCCGTCGAAGGTGGGGGGGCCGTCCATGAACTGCATGCGCGGATCGCTCGTCACCTGCTCCATGCCCGCATCGCGGGTCGCCTTGTCGGGCCACTCGACGAAGGACAGCACCACGGTCTCGCCCGCGCCGGCACCCGCCGCCTGCAAGAAACCGCCATAGTTCTCGGAAGCCAGCCGCGCCTCGGCGGCATGGTAGGTGGCCGCCTCGGGCCCCGACTCGTCGAGCCAGCACTCGACCACCTGCAGCGCGCCGCATTCCCGGACCACTCCGGCCGAGATGCGCGCCAGCTCCTCATAGGCGGCCCGGTGGGCCCGCGGAACCGGGACGAGATAGCAGTCGAAGTAGCTCATCGTGCCGCCCCCTCCGCAGGACGCGCCTGCCAGACCGAAGCGCGCCAGCCCGGCGCCGCCGGGTTCCGCCCTTCCGAGGCCACCCGCACCCCGGCCGCGTGCATCTCCTCGTTGAAGCGCATGGAGGCCATGAAGAGTTCTTCGTTGAAGTCCGGGGCCGGGTCTGCGGCGGCACCCTCGGGGCCGGCCTGAGCCGTGACGATGAAACGCATGGTGTGCTCCATGGTGGGATGTCGATACCGGGACGACGAACGGGCCGGGACGAAATCGACAGGCGCCCAGCGCCGGGGCAGAGGGGCACGCAACCCTGCCGTGCTTGCCGCCGCCACAAAAAAGGCTGCCATCGGCAGCCTTTCGTTCACAGCGCACGGATCCGCGTCTCAGGACACAAAGCCGCGGTACGCCCCGGCACGCCCGGCCGGCGCATAGGTGGTCTTGCGGGTCGAGGGGATCAGGGTCTGCAGGCTGCGCTCGATCACGGCGCTGCGACGCAGCAGGTTCTCGCGCTGGGTGCCGATCTGGGTGGCGATCTTCTTGAGGCGCGCGCGCAGCTGGGGACCGGCCTGGGCGGCGGCGTTGCTGTGCTCCATGAAGGCCGAGAAGTCCAGCGCGGCCTGGCGCAGGGCCAGGCTGGCGGCTTCGAGTTCCTGCGGCTCGCCGCTGGCCACCGCTGCGGCCACGGCCTGGCATTGCAGTTCGATCGTGGCGAGCGGTTTTTCAAGTTCGGCGGGCAGCATGGGGGCTCCGGTGGGGTGTCAGTCAGTTGCGCGGACGGTCCAGCATTTCCTGCGCGTTGGCCAGCAGCTTGTCGGCGATCGCTTCGGGATTGACCACGTAGCTGCCGTCTTCGATGGCCTGGCGCACGGCATTCACCTTGTCCATGTCCACATCGGCGGCCGATTCGCCACGGTTGGCCTGTTCCAGGCTGCGCACCGAGGCGGAGACGGTCACCGCCACACCGGCCGAGCTGGCGGTGCTGGTGGCCGTGGCGGCCGCTTCCTTTTTCGCAGGTGCAGCCGCGCCAGCGCCGGCCTGCTGCGCCGGGCTTGTCACTTTGGGCATGTCTGCCGGTTGACCTACTTTCATACTGTTCTCCAAAAAGC
>JAYNNS010000232.1:4284-4840 GCA_038112835.1 Curvibacter sp.
GTGGGGCTGCACTTTGGCCCGTACGTAGGCTATCGGCAGCATCATGACCGACTTGAGGCTTTTCTTTCCCTGTCTTTTCCTCGGCTGTGGCGCATCGGCCTCAGATCTCGACCCGCACCGTGCGGGCATCGAGGACTGTTGCAGTTAGCACGCGCCCACTTTCCATCTTGACCCTGGCTGGCTGTCCCACGACCCCGGCCGAAAGGGCCTGGGCCTGGGCGCTGATACGGAAGCCGCCGCCCTGCACGAGCACGCGCACCTGGGCGCCGGCCTGGAAGACCTGTTCGGCGCGCACCAGGTTTTCGCGCAGGGTCTGGCCCGCGCGCAGGGCGCGGGCAGCCACCTGGCCGGCCCAGACCTCGCGGCCGGCCAGCACGGGGCTGGGCTCGGCCGCCCAGTCCACCTCGGCGGCTTCCAGGTCCTCGGCCTGCAGCGGGGTGCCGGGCGCCACGTCGCGGCGCAGCACCCAGGCCGTGCCCAGGGCCTCCACGGTGACGGGCATCGTCACATTCCAGCGGGTGGCGCCTTCCAGGCAGCGCAGGCCGACGCGGCTGGC
>JAYNNS010000233.1:0-4813 GCA_038112835.1 Curvibacter sp.
CTCGACGTACCAATTGGGCGTCAAATTGAACGGGTTCTGGGAATCCAGCAAGGGGTCATTGCCGACTGGAAAATGTTGGCCGCTGCATTTGTCTTGATCGCATACCTTTCACTGCACTATAACTTTTCTGGGGAAGGGTCTATCTACAGATCAGCCATGGCAGATGAGTTCAAAAAGCTGCGATTCCAGAAAGTAATGTGGCTAACTCAATATATGGTTAGCCGCTACGCAAAGTTGAAGGTTGAGTCACCAATTTTTTGCGGTCAACTATCCGAAGCGGTAAAAGAGTTTCTCAAAAGCACTAACACTGTCGATCTTTTTGAACGGGGTCGCCTTGTATTGATATCGAATATTCGGGAGCAAGGTGAAACTCCATGGAAGCACCGAATATCGGTAGCGCCTACGATCTACGAGAACGGAGGCATTCGCGCCAGTTCAACAGGCTCCATCGTCGAGATCAACATAACCCAGCGCAAGCTGCGTTGGTTGGTAAACGCTTGGGCGTATGTCCAAGCACACTTTTACTCGGAGCCTGCAATAAAAGCAGGCATGCCGGTTTACTTTGGCTTGATCGCAGCGTTGACGCTATGGAGTCGCCTGCTGGCGACACTTTGAACTCGAGAATATATAGCGCGCGGTTCAGCAATAAGGCTTTTAGCGCTGCAACAAAACCTCGATCTCAGCCTTAATACCTTCCAGTTCTAATTGGGCCGTCGAAAGAGGCACCCCTACATTCAACCCCACCCGATTGAACAACCCGCGCCGGAACGGCCTGCTCATCGCCGTCGGCTTGCCGCCCACGAGTTCGATGCGACTGAAGTAGGAGCCCCAGAGATTGATCAGGGCCATGGGGATCACGGGCACAGGCTGCTGCTCCAGGATCTTCATGATGCCGCCCTTGAATTCCTGCAGCGTGCCGTCGCGGGTGATGCCGCCTTCGGGGAAGATGGCGAGCAGCTCGCCGTCTTTCAGCACGGCCACCGCAGCCTGGAGCGCAGCCTCGTAGGCCTGCGGGTCTTCGCTCTTGGGGGCGATGGGGATGGCCTTGGCGAGCTTGAAGAGCCAGCCCAGCACCGGCAGCTTGAAGATGCGGTGGTCCATGATGAAGCGGATGGGGCGCGGGCTGGCGGCCATGAGCAGCACCGGGTCGATGAAGCTCACGTGGTTGCAGGCCAGGATGGCCGGGCCCTGCGTCGGAATGTGCTCGTCGCCCTTGATCCTGAAGCGGTAGATGAAGTGCGTGAGCACCCAGGCGATGAAGCGCAGCAGGTACTCGGGCACGAGCAGGAAGATGTAGGCGCCGACCACGGCGTTGGCCAGGCCCACGGCCAGGAAGACCTGGGGCACGGTGAAACCCAGGGCCAGCATGGCACCAGCCAGCACGGCGCTGACCACCATGAAGATGGCGTTGAGGATGTTGTTGGCCGCGATGATGCGCGCGCGGTGCGTGGCCGGGCTGCGCAGCTGGATCAGCGCGTACATGGGCACGCTGTAGAGGCCGGCGAACAGGCTCAGCAGCAGCAGGTCGGCCATGATGCGCCAGTGCGCGGCTTGCGCCAGGAAGGCGGCCAGGCCCATGAGCTCGGCGTCGGGCAGGCTGCGCGAGGCGTAGTAGAGGTCGATGGCGAAGACGCTCATGCCGATGGCGCCCAGCGGCACCAGACCGATCTCCACATGGCGGCGGCTCATGAGCTCGCACAGCAGCGAGCCCGTGCCGATACCGATGGAGAACACCACCAGCAGGAAGGACGCCACCTGCTCGTTGCCGTGCAGCACCTCCTTGGCGAAGCTGGGGAACTGGCTCAGGAAGACCGCGCCGAAGAACCACATCCAGCTGATACCGAGCAGCGAGCGGAAGACGACGATGTTGCCGTAGGCCAGCTTGAGGTTGCGCCAGGTTTCGCTGACCGGGTTCCAGTTGATCTGGAGGCCCGGGTCGGCCGGCGGCACCAGCGGGATGCGCGCCGCCGTGACACGGCCCACGATGGCCAGGGCCACGCAGGCCATGGCCACGTTCTGGTGGCCCACCTCGGGCATGGCCACCACCAGGCCGCCGACCACATTGCCCAGCAGGATGGCCACGAAGGTGCCCATCTCGATCATGCCGTTGCCGCCCGTGAGCTCGCGCTCGCCCAGCACCTCGGGCAGGTAGGCGTATTTGACCGGGCCGAAGATGGTGGACTGCAGGCCCATGAGGAAGATGCAGCCCAGCAGCACGGCCACCTGGCCCATGACGAAGCCCCAGGCAGCGATCAGCATGATGGCGATCTCCAGGTCCTTGGTGAAGCGCATCAGCCGCGTCTTGTTGTACTTGTCGCTCAGTTGCCCGCTGGTGGCACTGAAGAGCACGAAGGGCAGGATGAAGAGCGCGCCGATCACCAGGCCCGCCAGCGCCGGCGGCAGCCAGCCCACGCTGAGCTGGTAGGTCACCATGACGGTGAAGGCGAACTTGAAGAGGTTGTCGTTGGCCGCGCCGGCGAACTGTGTCCAGAAGAAGGGCGCGAAACGGCGCTGCTTGAGCAGGGCGAACTGGTTGGGATGGGCGTCGTGGGCCGCGGGCTTCTGCCCCTCAGGCCAGGCTTGGTCGAAGTCGCGCAAGAGAGTCTCCTCCGTTTATTTGTTCTGTTCGCCGGCATTCTGCCCCAGCGCCTTTAACGCGCGGATGACAGGCCAGGCGGCGAATGCAGCCACGAGGTGCTTGAGGCTGTGACCCGAAATGAGCTGTCCGGTGGCCTCGTAGATCACGTGGTCCGCCAGTTCGCAGAGCTTGGCTGCGGCGTAGATGACGATGAGGAGCCACCAGCGCACCGCTACCCCGCGCACTGGCAACGTCGACAAGACCAGCAGCAGCGCCAGCCCCGCGCCCTGCAGCACGGCCCAGGGCAGCAGCTTGCCGCTGCGCCAGCAGACCCAGGCACCGAGCCCACCCCAGAGCAGCACCACGGGCGCCGTCCAGGCGCCGGCGCGTGCCGTGATGCGGCTGGCCACGGCCAGACCCAAGAGGCCGGCAAACGCGAAGCTCATGCCCAGGCGGTCGATGAACAGACCCGCATCGTCCGCGCGCCAGTGGTACCAGCCCGAGGCGAAGGCCGTGAGCACCAGGCCCGTGAAGAAGAGCGCGCCCAGCGCGCGCTGCGTACTATCCAGCGCCGCGGCGGGCACACGGCCCAGCACGCGCAGGCCCCAGAGACCGAAGAGCGCGAAGGGCAGATTGCTCAGCACGTCGAGCGCACAGGGCAGGCCCAGCCAGGCGCGCTGGTCGGCGTAATCGTGGATGTGCGGGGCCTGGGCCAGCTGCGGCCCCAGGCCCGCCAGCACGGCCAGGACCACGGTGGCACCGAGCAGCAGGGCCTCGGCGCGGGACAGGGTGAGGGACATGAAGACTCCGTGAGTGGGCATGCGGCGCCGTGTGGGGCGCACGCATCGCGCATGGGGTCATTGCATGCGACTTGGCGGTCGCTGTCCAGCGGGGGTATTGCGGATCGATGCCCCTGGCCATGGCGGGGCCGCGTGGCTCCGGCTCACTCCGCCAGAAACACCGTCAGCACCCCCGTGTAGCCGTACACATGGTGCCGGGCGATCTCGCCGCCGGCGAAGTAGCCGATCAGCGGCACATCACCGAGCGCATGGCGCACGATCTGCAGCTCGGCACTGGGCGCGCCGAAGTGCGGGCCGCCGCGACCCGAGCAGCTGACGTAGAGGGCACCGGCGATCTGGCGCGGACACGCGGGCTCGGACTCCAGCGCGGCGGCGGTGGTGGTGCTGGCCAGGGACAGCTCTTCCGGCTCCAGTTCCTCGCGGATCTCGGCGCAGATGCGCATGAGGTCGGCGCGTGCGGCCTGGGCGTTGCGCTGGCAGAAGGCGAGCTGCATGCCCTGCTCCACCAGCTCGGCCAGGGCCACGCCACCGCGCTGCGGGTCCAGGCCGATGATGTGGCGCACGCGCACGTCGCTGCCGAAGTTGCCGGTGCGGCGGATGCCGCCGGCGCTGGCCTCGCGCGCGGCGTCCTCGGGCTGCACCAGGCCGGCCAGCGTGGCGCGCACGACGGCCAGGGCGCGCTCGGGCTCGTCCAGCGTGACCTGGAGTTCGCGCAGCAGCACCTGCAGCGCGGGCTCACCGTCGAGCTGGTAGACCACGTTGCGCTCGGCCTCGGTGATGCGATGGCTGGCCGCGATGGGCATGCAGCCCTGGGTGACGCGCGAGATCAGGTGCACGCCCTCGCCGAAAGCCACGCCGCTGAGTCCGCCGTGGAAGACGCCGCTGCTGCGGCCCTGGCCACGGATGGTGCCGTCGCCGCCCCAGGCGAACTGCACGGTCTCGCCGCGGCTCGCGGCCAGGCCGCCGAAGAGGTAGCCGCTGGCGGTGCGGCCCGCCATCTCCTGGATCAGTTCGGACAGCTCGGGCGTGCGGCCGTCGGCGTGCACGAGGGCGGTCTGGGGCTCGAAGCCCAGGCCCAGGGGCGCGACGCCGGAGTAGACGCGGTACTGGTCGGCCGGGATGTCGCAGAGCATGACGGCCAGGGCCGGCTCGTCGAAGTATTCGACGCCGGTGGCCGCGATGCCCACGCCCACGGTGCCGGCCCAGTCGGTCACCTCGGGCAGTTCGGCGCTGAGGTGGGCCAGGATGGCTTCAGCCTCGGCGGCGTAGTGGTCGGTGATGTAGAGCAGGGCCAGCGTGGGGCAGGCGCCGGCGCCGGGCAGGGCCAGCTGGGCGCGCAGCTGCGCCAGCACGAGAGCGGCCGCCATGCGCCATTGCGGATGGGTGGCGTGGGCCAGGGGGAAACGGGTCATCGCGGGTTCACGGGGTCTTGCGG
>JAYNNS010000234.1:0-4771 GCA_038112835.1 Curvibacter sp.
ACACGATGGCGCGCGAACTGGTGGTGCCCTGGTCCAGGGCGAGGATGTGGTCGGTGGACATGGAAAGAGAGCCTAACGCAAACTGCGACAATGGGCACAGGACTATCCCCAACCTTCCCCGCAGACGGCGGCCCACGCACAAGAACATGAACGAACGCATCGCCATCATCGGCGGCGGCAATACGGCCACCGCCATCCTCGGCGGCCAGATCAAGACAGCCCTGCCCGTCGCCCGCAGCGAAGCCATCGACACCAACCCCGAGGCGCGCCAGCGGCTCAAGGACAACTACGCCCTGGAGGCCCATGCCGAGCCCGGCGCCTTCCTGCGCGACTTCCCCATCGTGATCTGGGCCGTCAAGCCCCAGACCTTCAAGGACGCCGCCCTGCCGGCCGCACCGCACGTGGGCCAGGCCCTGCACCTGAGCGTGGCCGCCGGTATCCCGACCGACAGCATCAAGCGCTGGCTGGGCTGCGAGCGCATCGTGCGCAGCATGCCCAACACCCCGGCCCTGATCGGCAAGGGCGTGACGGGCCTGTACGCCCGCGCCGGCGTCACGGCGCAGGACCGCCAGCACATCGAGCACATCGCCTCGGTCATGGGCGAGTTCGTCTGGGTCGAGCGCGAGGACCTGCTCAACGCGGTCACCGCCCTCTCGGGCTCGGGCCCGGCCTACGTCTTCTACTTCCTCGAGGCCATGACGGGCGCCGGCGTGGAGATGGGGCTCAGCGCCGAACAGGCCTACCAGCTCGCCGTGGAAACCTTCCGCGGCGCGGGTGAACTGGCCAAGTTCTCGGACGAGGCACCCGAGGTGCTGCGCGAACGCGTCACGTCCAAGGGCGGCACCACCCATGCAGCCATCACCAGCATGGACGCCAGCAACATGAAGGCCCTGTTCGGCCAGGCGCTGCACGCGGCCGAGCGACGCTCGAAAGAGTTGGGCGCCGAGTTCGGCAAGGACTGAGCGCCGCGCCGTGCCTACCTGAAAGCGTAGCCGGCCACCACGCCGGCAAACACCGTGCAGCCGAACCAGTGGTTGACACGGAAGGCCTGGAAGCAGCCTTCACGCGTACGATCCCGGATCAGCCGGTAGTGCCAGACGATCTGCGCCACGGTCGCCAGCAGGGTGAGGAACCAGGCCCAGGGCGCGAGCCGCTCGACCAGCAGCACGGTCCAGACGATCAGGTGGATGACGTAGAAAGACGTCACCGCCACCACGTCCCAGGCCCCCAGCGTGATGGCCGAGGTCTTCATGCCGATGCGCAGGTCGTCGTCGCGGTCCACCATGGCGTACTCGGTGTCGTAGGCCAGCACCCAGAACAGGTTGCCGATCAGCAGCCCCCAGGCCAGCACCGGCACCTCGGCCTGCACGGCGGCAAACGCCATCGGAATGCCGAAGCTGAAGGCCACCCCCAGCACCGCCTGCGGCATGGACACATAACGCTTGGCATAGGGATAGACCAGGGCCACGGCCAGCGCCGCGAAGGACCAGGCCACGGCCACGCGGTTGGTCGTGAGCACCAGGCCGAAGGCCAGCAGGGCCAGCACCGCGCCCAGCACCAGCGCCTCGCGCACCGAGACCTTGCCTGCCGTCACCGGGCGCTGGGCCGTGCGCTTCACATGCCGGTCGAAGTCGCGGTCGGCCACGTCGTTGAGGCAGCAGCCCGCACTGCGCATGAGGATGGTGCCCAGCACGAAGACGATGAGCAGGTGCCAACCCGGCCAGCCCCCGGCCGCCACCCACAGGGCGCTGAGTGAAGGCCAGAGCAGCAGCAGCCAGCCCGCCGGGCGGTCCCAGCGGATCAGATCGAGGTACAAGGCCAGACGCGACGGCATAGCAAGGATGGAGGGATCAGAAACGGGAGGGGTGAGAAACCGTAGCGAGCGGCCCGAGGCTGTGCCGAGCATCGCAGCCGTACGGCGCGTACGGCGAGAAGCGCAGGCGCAAGATCGGATCGCGCAGCAGGTTGATCACTCCTCCAGAAGAGAGCGCAGCATCCACGCGGTCTGCTCGTGCACCGTGAGGCGCTGGGTCAGGAGATCCGCCGTAGGCTCGTCACCGGCCTTGTCGGCCAGCGGAAACAGGCTGCGCGCGGTGCGTGCCACAGCCTCGTGGCCGGTCACCAGGATGCGCACCATCTCCAGCGCCTTGGGCGGCTTGGCCGGCGCGTCGGGCACCGAGGCCAGCTTGCCGAACTGGCCGTAGGAGCCGGGCGCCGCATGGCCCAGCGAGCGGATGCGCTCGGCGATCGGGTCGACCGCGTTCCACAGCTCGGTGTACTGCGTCATGAACATGGTGTGCAGGGTGTTGAACATGGGCCCCGTCACGTTCCAGTGGAAGTTGTGCGTGGTCAGGTACAGGGTGTAGGTGTCGGCCAGCAGGCTGCTCAGGCCCTTGGCGATGGCGGCGCGATCCTTCTCGCTGATGCCGATGTTGATGGCGGGGACGGCGTTCTTGGCCATGGCACTCACTCCTACGGGGAACCAATCATTCAGACAGGCGCTTCACACCCGGCAGCTCGCAGGCGTAGATGGCGTTGCGCAACGCGGCGATCGCCTCGTAGCGCGTGAAGCTGCGGCGCCACACCAGCACCACGCGGCGCGTGGGCGGCTCGCCGCTGAAGGGCAGATAACGCACGAAGCCCTCGTCGCTGTGCGCAGCCCTGCCCTTGGCGCGGGCCTGCAGCGCCACCTTGGGCACGCTCAGGCGCGGCACCAGGGTCACGCCCATGCCCGCGGCCACCATGTGCTTGATGGTCTCCAGCGAGGAGCCCTCGAAGCTCTTGCGGATGCCCTCGGCATTGCTGGAAAAGCGCGCGAACTCGGGGCAGACCTCGAGCACGTGGTCGCGGAAGCAGTGGCCCGTGCCCAGCAGCAGCATGGTCTCCTTCTTGAGCTCCTCGCTGCTGATGCTCTCGTGCTGCGCCAGCGGGTGGCTGTGCGGCACGGCGGCGTAGAAGGGCTCGTCGTACAGCGGCGCCACGGCCAGCCCGGCGTCGGGGAAGGGCTCGGCCAGGATGGCCGCATCGATCTCGCCCGTACGCAGCATCTCCAGCAGCTTGACCGTGAAGTTCTCCTGCAGCATCAGCGGCATCTGCGGCGAATGCGTGATCATCTGGCGCACCAGGTCGGGCAGCAGGTAGGGGCCGATGGTGTAGATCACACCGAGCTTGAGCGGCCCGCTCAGCGGATCCTTGCCGCGCTTGGCGATCTCCTTGATCGCCGCGGCCTGCTCCAGCACGGCCTGCGCCTGGCGCACGATCTCCTCGCCCAGCGGCGTGACCGTGACCTCGTTGGCGCTGCGCTCGAAGAGCTTGACGTCGAGCTCCTCCTCGATCTTCTTGACGGCCACCGACAGCGTGGGCTGCGAGACGTAGCAGGCCTCGGCCGCGCGGCCGAAGTGCTTCTCACGCGCGACGGCGACGATGTATTTGAGTTCGGTGAGCGTCATGATGCGAGATGGGCGTCGTGATTGAATTGTGCCATCCTGACGCCCGGAGCGATAGCCGTCTCCTAGGGTCCGGGCTTGCGCTGCATCAAGGCGCGCTCACGCGCAGCTGCAAGAGACGCGGACGCTGCGTGGCCGCGTTGCTGCTGTAGACCCCGGGCTGCGGCAGGTTGCCGCTGCGCGCCAGCGTGACCCACTGGCCCAGCGGCGCCTGCACCGTGGTGCTGAGCTCGCTGCGCGCCTGGCTGGGCAGCTCGCGGCCCGGCTGCTGCTGCACGCTGGTCGTCTGCACCTCGACCTCCACCGTCGCGGGCCTGTTCCCGCCGGGCCAGCGCGGCTTGAACTGCAGGCTCTGCCCGGCCTGCAGCCAGATCAGGCCCTGCTTGACGCCCGCGCCCGTCATCGCGCCGGGCGCCTGCACGGACTGCACCCATTGCAGCGGCGTGGTCTGCGAAAAGCTCAGCCGCGCCGCGCCGCCGTTGCGCACCTGCAGCTGCTGCGGCGCCATCAGCGGCACCTGCGACTGCGTGCCCACCACATAGCCGCCCCCGCCCTCCTCGATCTCGCGCAACTCCAGCACCAGATCGCGCTCGGACGATTGCGCGGCCGCCGGCCAGGCCAGCAGCAAGAAGACAAGGGTGACGAACAGTCGCATGGCGTGCTTCCTCCACGGTCAGCGCCTCGATTGTGCCAAAGCGGGTGCGGCTGCGGCAGATGCGGGCGCGTGCCAGAATTTGCGCGTCCCGCCCGGCGCATGCGCCCTCCCATCACGCACAGGAACCCCCGTGAGCCTGCTCTTCACCCCGTACGAACTGCCCGCCCCGCGCGGCCCCCTGGCCCTGGCCAACCGCATCGTCGTCGCCCCCATGTGCCAGTACTCGGCCGTGGACGGCGCCGCCACCGACTGGCATCTCGCGCACTGGACCAGCCTGCTCAACAGCGGCGCCGGCCTGCTCACGATCGAGGCCACCGGCGTCACGCCCGAGGGCCGCATCACCCCGCACTGCCTGGGCCTGTGGGACGAACGCACCGAGGCCGCGCTGGCCGACACGCTGCAGCGTGCGCGCCGCAACGCCCCGCCCGTGCCCGTCTGCATCCAACTCGCGCACGCCGGGCGCAAGGCTTCGAGCGCCGCGCCCTGGCATGGCGGCGGCCTGCTCACGGCCGACCAGGGTGGCTGGCAGCCGCTCGCCCCCTCGGCCCTGCCGCAGCTGCCGGGCGAGGCACCGCCCGTGGCCATGAGCCTGGAACAGATTGCGCAGACACGCGCAGCCTTCGTCGCCGCGGCGCAGCGTGCCAAACGCATCGGCATCGAGGCCATCGAA
>JAYNNS010000235.1:0-4761 GCA_038112835.1 Curvibacter sp.
AGTTGGATGTGTCAGCTGAATCATTCCTGCGCTTTGCGCGTCCGGACGGCAGAGTCTCTTGAACAGCTCGGAAAATTCTGTCAGCACCCCAAATTTGATGCAACTCAAATCTGCGCATTGCGCAATAATCGCGTGTGACCGAAGCGCCGCGATCCCACCCCCGAGACTTCGTCGCCTCTCTCGAAAAGGGCTTGCAGGTGCTGCGCTGCTTCGATCGCAAGCATGCCAAGCTCAGCCTCTCGGACGTGGCACGACTCACCGGCTACACGCCGGCCGCGGCGCGCCGCTTCCTCATGACGCTGGAGGCGCTGGACTATCTGCACAGCGACGGCAAGTGGTTCTGGGTGGCCCCGCGCACCCTGTTGCTCGCGCGGCCCTACCTCACCTCGCGCGCAGCGCCCCAGGTGGCCCAGCCCATCCTCGACAAGCTGGCCGATCGCACGCGCCAGTCCGCCTCGCTGGGCGTGCTGCTCGATCACGAGGTGCTGATCATTGCGCGGTCGACAGGCCGGCGCACCCTGTCGACCGGTCTGGGCATCGGCTCGCGGCTGCCGGTCTTCTGCTCGGCGCTGGGGCGCGCGATGCTGTCGAGGCTGTCTGCGCAAGAGGCGCTCGATTACCTCGCGGCTGCGCCGATGGAGAAATGGACGCCGAAGACCGTCGACAACCTCGAGGCCGCCGTCAAAAGCGTGGAGCGTTGCCGTCGCCAGGGCTGGGGGGAGTGCGACGAAGAGCTGGAGCTGGGGGTGCGCTCGATCGCGATTCCGATGGCGGACGCATCCGACCGCACGATCGCGGCCCTGAGTCTCTCGGTGCGCGCGGAGCGCATGAGCATGGAGGCCTTTCGGGCGGCGCATCTCGCGGCGATCGAGGAAGCGCGGGACGAGCTGATCCGGTCCAAGGCGACCTTTGACTGAGTGTTCGGATCCTGAAAACAGCAAGCCCCGGGTCACCAGACGCCGGGGCTTGTGTTGTGGCGTGGGACGGCTTACTTGAAGATCACCGTCTTGTGCCCGTTGAGGATCACGCGGTGTTCGCTGTGCCACTTCACGGCGCGCGCCAGCACCTGGCTCTCGGTGTCGCGGCCGATGGCGGTGAGATCTTCCACCGTCTTGCTGTGGTCCACCCGGGCCACGTCCTGCTCGATGATCGGGCCTTCGTCGAGGTCGGCCGTCACGTAGTGGGCGGTGGCGCCGATGAGCTTCACGCCGCGGTCGTGCGCCTGGTAGTAGGGCTTGGCGCCCTTGAAGCTGGGCAGGAAGCTGTGGTGGATGTTGATGGCCTTGCCCGAGAGCTTGCGGCAGAGGTCGTCGCTGAGCACCTGCATGTAGCGCGCCAGCACCACGAGCTCGGCCCCTTCGGCCTGCACCACTTCGTACTGCTTGGCCTCGGCCTGGGGCTTGGTGGCGGCCGTCACCGGGATGTGGTGGAAGGGCACGTTGTAGCTGGCGGCCAGCTGGTAGAAGTCGCGGTGGTTGGAGACGATGGCGCGGATGTCGATGGGCAGCAGGCCGATCTTCCAGCGGAACAGCAGGTCGTTGAGGCAGTGGCCTTCCTTGCTGACGAAGAGCACGGTGCGCATGGCCTGGTCGGCGGTGTTCAGCGTCCACTGCATGGCGAAGGGCTCGGCGAAGAGCTTGAGCTGCACCTGCAGGTCCTCGTACGTCACCTGACCGCAGGAGAACTGCACACGCATGAAGAACAGGCCGGTGGCGTGGTCGTTGTACTGGGCGGCTTCTTCGATGTTGCCGCCGCGCTCGAGCAGGAAGCCGGACACGGCGTGCACGAGGCCCAGGCGGTCCGGGCAGGAGAAGGTGAGGATATAGGCTTGGCTCATGGAGACCCTTGTGGCAGGATGGGGTGATCGTGGTCGCGGCCGCTTTTGACGGCTACGGATCGCAATTGTCGCAATTTTCAGGAGACCGGCTCCCATGGCGCGTCCCGACCTGTCCCTGCAGTCCCAGTGGCTGCCCTTCACGCCCAACCGCAGTTTCGCGCTCGATCCGCGCGTCTTCGTCGCCGCCGAAGGCCTGCACTTCACCACGCACGACGGCCGCCAGGTGCTCGATGGCATCTCCAGCCTCTGGTGCGTGGGGGCCGGCCACAAGCGGCGCGAGATCAATGCGACCATCAGCCGGCAGCTGGAGACCCTGGACTACGCCACCGCCTTCCAGAGCGGCAACGACCGCGCCTTCGAGGCGGCCGAGCGCATCGCGGCGCTGGCCCCGGGCGACCTGAACAAGGTGCTGTTCTGCGGCTCGGGCAGCGAGGCCGTGGACACGGCGCTCAAGGTGGCCCTGGCCTGCCACCGCGCGCGCGGCCAGGCCCAGCGCACCGTCTTCATCGGCCGCGAGCGCGGCTACCATGGCGTGGGCTTTGGCGGCATCAGCGTGGGCGGCATCCCGGCCAACCGCAAGACCTTCTCCGGCGCGCTGCTGCCGCGCGTGGACCATCTGCGTTTCATCCACGACCCGGTCAAGCACGCCTATTACAACGGCGTGGAGCCGGTGTGGGACGAGGACCTGCTGCTGGAGCTGGAACACCGCATCCTGCCGCTGCACGACCCGTCCAATGTGGCGGCCGTGATCGTCGAGCCCGTGGTGGGCAGTGCCGGCTGGTATGTACCACCCCAGGGTTACCTCAAGCGCCTGCGCGAGATCTGCGACCGC
The DNA here is from genome assembly GCA_038112835.1 of Curvibacter sp. Lineage (GTDB taxonomy): Bacteria > Pseudomonadota > Gammaproteobacteria > Burkholderiales > Burkholderiaceae_C > Hylemonella. The sequence goes on from JAYNNS010000235.1 coordinate 2,670, forward strand.
CACGGCATCCTGCTGATCTTCGACGAGGTCATCACCGGCTTCGGCCGCCTGGGCACGCCCTTCGGCGCCGATCACTACGGCGTGGTGCCGGACCTGCTGACCTTCGCCAAGTGCGTGACCAATGGCGTGATTCCGCTGGGCGGTGTGCTCTGTCGGCAAGGTGTGTTCGATGCGGTCATGGACGCGCACCGCGACAGCCCGGCGCACCAGATCGAGCTCTTCCACGGCTACACCTACTCGGGCCACCCCGTGGCCTGCGCCGCGGCCGTGGCCACGCTCGATCTGTTCCGCGACGAAGACCTGTTCGCGCGTGCCGGCCGCATGGGCCGGCTGCTGGGCGACGCCATGCACGGTGCGCTCAAGGGCCTGCCCCATGTGGTGGGCATCCGCAGCTTCGGCCTGGCCGGCGCCGTGGAACTGGCCAGCCGCCCGGGGCTGGTGGGCCAGCGCGCCTACGAGGTCTTCCTGGAGTGCTTCCGCCAAGGCGTGCTGGTGCGTCCGGCCGGCGAGAACGTGGTGCTGGCGCCGGCCTATGTGGTCGAGCCGGCGCAGATCGACCAGATGGTGAGCACGCTGGCCCAGGCGCTGCGCAAACTCGGCTGAGTCTGGGCTGAACCGTTGCGTTCCCCCTGAACTCTTCGGCTCAGCGCAGGACAGGGCTGTCGAGGGGGTGCAGGGCTTCGACAGGCTCGGCCCGAATGCCTGTTCGGATCAGACCGGGTCGGTCTGGGCGCCCACCCAGGCCAGGTAGGGGGCGCTGCCCGCCGTGATGGGCAGGCAGATGATCTCGGGCGTCTCGTAGGGATGGTGCGCGCGCAGCCAGGCCTCGAGCCGCGGGTAGAGCGCGTGGCGGGTCTTGATGCTCAGCAGCCACTCGGGTTCGTCGTGGGCCTGGGCCTGCCAGACGTAGAAGCTGCGGATGGCCTGCAGCTGCACGCAGGCGCCCAGGCGCTGCTGCACGATGGCGCGGGCCAGCTCGGCGGCCTGGGCCTCGCCGGGCAGCGTGGTCTGCACCACGCAGAGGTCGGGGGTGTCGTCATGCATGGGCGGTCTCCTTGCCTGCGGCGATACTATGCGCTGATTCCTGCCTCTCCATGATTCCACGTTCCTTCCTGCGCACGGCCGGTACCCTGTTGCTGGCCCTGGCGGCCGCCCTGTGCTGCGTCTGGCTGCGCATCCCGCTGCCCTGGTTCATCGGCCCGCTGCTGGCCACCGCCATCGCCTCCATGCTGCGCGCGCCCACGACGAGCTGGGCACCGCTGCGCAATGCAGGCCAGTGCACCATCGGCCTGGCGCTGGGCCTGTACTTCACGCCGGCCATGGGCGCGCTGGTGCTCGGCCTCTGGTGGGCCGTGCTGCTGGGCATCGTGTGGGCGCTGCTGCTGGGCTGGCTGTTCGGGCTCTGGCTGCAGCGCACGCAGGCGCGGCACCTGCCCGGGCTCAACCGGGCCACGACCTGGTTTGCCGGCGCCATCGGCGCCGCCTCGGAGATGACGCTGCTGTCCGAGCGCGCCGGCGCGCGCACCGATCTCGTGGCCGCGGCGCACAGCCTGCGCCTGCTCATCGTGGCGGTGCTGATCCCCTTCGGCATGCAGTTCGCCGGCGTGCAGGGGCTGGATACCGCCGCCAGCACCCCGCTGGCGTTCAGCAGCCAGGGCCTGGCCCTGCTGGTGCTGCTGGCGGCAGCGGGTGCGCTGGCGCTGGAGCGGCTGGGCTATGCCAATCCCTGGTTCCTCGGTCCCATGGTGCTGGCCATGGCGCTCACGCTGGCCGGGGTCGAGCTCACGGGGATCCCTCCGTTGCTGTCCAACACGGCGCAGCTGCTGATCGGGGTCAGCCTGGGGGTGCGCTTCACGCCGGCCTTCGTGCATACGGCGCCGCGCTGGCTGGCCGCCGTGGCCGTGGGCACGCTGGCCATGATCGTGCTCAGCGCCGGTTTCGGCTGGCTGCTCTCGCTGGGCACGGGCCTGCACCCTGCCACGCTGCTGTTGGGCACCGCCCCGGGCGGCATTGCCGAGATGTCCATCACCGCCAAGGTGCTGCAGCTCGGCGCGCCGGTGGTGACGGTGTTCCAGATCTGCCGGCTGTTTGC
>JAYNNS010000236.1:0-3677 GCA_038112835.1 Curvibacter sp.
GGTCTTGTCGTCCACGTCCACGCTGCGGTGGATGAAGGGCACGCCCTCGCTCACGGTGCCCGCGAGCTTGAGCTTGAAGTCCGAGAGGCCGTCGTAGCCCATGCTGCGGCAGAAGCGCACCACCGTGGGCTTGCTGACGTGGGCGCGGTCGGCCAGCTCGCTCACCGGCAGGTTGGCGAAGGCGCGCGGGTCGTTGAGCACGAGCTGGCCCACGCGTTGTTCGGCCGGGGCCAGGGAGGGCAGGGAAGCGCGGATACGATCGAGCATGTGGACTCCAGGGGCGTGCAGGTTCGGCGGGCCCGTTGGTAACGGCGCAGAACACGGGAACGTAATTTTATTTCAACCCGGCGGCCGCAGTGGGGCGCGACCGGGTGGCTTGCCATGGATAATCGAAACCCATGAACCAGCTCGAAGCGCTGCGCCAGCACACCACCGTGGTGGCCGACACCGGGGACTTCCACCAGCTCACGGCCTTCCGGCCGCAGGACGCGACGACCAATCCCTCGCTCATCCTGAAGGCGGTGCAGAAAGCCGAGTACCGGCCTTTGCTGCAGCAGGTCGTGGACCCGCACCGTGGCCGGCCGCTGGACGAGATCGTGGACCGTTTGCTGGTGCGCTTCGGTTGCGAGATCCTGGCCCTGATCCCGGGCCGCGTCTCGACCGAGGTGGATGCACGCCTGAGCTTCGACACCGCGGCCACGGTGGCGCGGGCCGAGCGCATCGTCGAGCTCTACCAGGCCCAGGGCGTGCACATCGACCGCGTGCTGATCAAGATCGCGTCCACCTGGGAGGGCATCCAGGCCGCGGCCCAGCTGGAGCGCCGGGGCATCCGCACCAATCTCACCCTGCTGTTCTCCTTGGTCCAGGCCGTGGCCTGCGGGCAGGCGAAAGTGCAGCTGATCTCGCCCTTCGTGGGGCGCATCTACGACTGGTACAAGAAGAGCGCCGGCAGCGCCTGGGACGAAGCGGCCAACGCCGGTGCCAACGACCCGGGCGTGACATCGGTGCGTGCCATCTACCACTACTACAAGCGCCACGGCGTGGCCACCGAGGTCATGGGTGCGAGCTTTCGCAACACCGGCCAGATCCTGGCCCTGGCCGGCTGTGATCTGCTGACCATCGCACCCGAGCTGCTGGCCCAGCTGGCGGCCAGCGAGGCGCCGGTGTCGCGCCAGCTGGACGCGCAGGCGGCCCGCCTGCTGGACCTGCCGGCCGTGCAGTACGACGAGGCGGCCTTCCGCTATGCGCTCAACGAAGACGCCATGGCCACCGAGAAGCTGGCTGAGGGCATCCGCGCCTTCGTGGCCGACACCTTCAAGCTCGAGCAATTGATCCTGGCCGCCTGAGATGAATGCAAGACGACGCTGCGATGCCACGGCGGCCTGGGGCCAGCTGCGCGAGTGCTTCGAGACCCGTGGGCGCTATTTCGACCTGCGCGCCGCCTTCGCGGCCGATCCGGGGCGCTTCGAGACCCTGAGCCTGCAGGCGCCGCATGTCTATGCCGACCTGTCCAAGAACCTGATCGACGCGCCCTTGCAGGCGGTCTTGACCGCGCTGGCGCAGGAATGCGGCGTGGCTGCGCACCGCGAGGCCATGTTCCGCGGCGAGCGTATCAACAGCACCGAAGACCGGGCCGCCATGCACTGGCTGCTGCGCCATCCGGGCGCGGGCCTGCCGGCCGAGGTGCAGGGCGAGTTTGCGCAGGTGCGCCAGGTGCTGGAGGCCATGCTGGCCTATGCCCAGGCCGTGCGCGAGGATGCGGCCATCACCGACATCGTCAACATCGGCATCGGCGGCTCGGACCTCGGGCCGCAGATGGCCGTGTTGGCGCTGGACGAGTTCGTGGACCACGGCAAGCGCTACCACTTCGTCTCCAGCGTGGACGGCCACGAGCTCAGCGCCGTGCTGCGCCAGGTGCGACCGGAGAGCACGCTGTTCCTGGTCGCGTCCAAGTCCTTCACCACGCTCGAAACCATGACCAACGCGCGCTCCGCCAAGGCATGGTTCACAGCCCAGGGCGGGCGCGACATCGCGCGCCACTTCTGCGCGCTGACCAGCAACGTCAAGGCGGCGGCCGAGTTCGGCATCCGCACCACCTTCGGCTTCTGGGACTGGGTGGGCGGGCGCTATTCCATGTGGTCGGCCATCGGCCTGCCGATCGCCATGGCCATCGGACCGCAGCGCTTTCGCGAGCTGCTGGCCGGGGCCCACGCCATGGACGAGCATTTCCGCGGTGCCCCGCTGGCGCGTAACCTGCCCGTGCAGCTGGCCCTGCTGGACCTCTGGTACCGCAATTTCCACGGCTACACCAGCCGCAGCGTGGCCCCCTACCACAGCGGCCTGCGCCGCATGCAGGCCTATCTGCAGCAGCTGGAGATGGAGAGCAACGGCAAGCGGGTGGACACGGCGGGCCAGGCCCTGCCTTACGCCACCTCGCCCGTGATCTGGGGCGAGCCCGCGGCCAACGGCCAGCACGCCTATTTCCAGATGCTGCACCAGGGCAGCGACGTGATTCCCGTCGAGTTCATCGCGGTCCGCAAGGTGGCGCACGGCCTGCCGGAGCACCACCGCAAGCTGCTGGCCAATGGCCTGGCCCAGGCCCAGGCGCTGATGCTGGGCCAGCAGGATGCCGGCGGCCACCGCCACATGCCGGGCAACCGGCCCAGCACCTTCCTGCTGCTGGAAGAGCTGACGCCCGCCAGCCTGGGGGCCTTGATCGCCCTCTATGAGCACCGCGTTTTCACGGCCGGCGCGCTCTGGGGCATCAACAGCTTCGACCAATGGGGCGTGGAGCTGGGCAAGGTGCTGGCCACGAACATCGAGCCGCGGCTGGCCAGTGGTGACACGGCCGGGCTGGACGCTTCCACGGCCGGCCTGCTGCGACGCCTGCGGGCTTGAGGCCCGGGCGGGAATACCCCGCCGTCTTGCTGGATTAATTTGGGGCGTGGCGCACAGGCGCAGGGCTTGCGTCAGCATGCGCAGGTTTGCTTTCCCAACCACGAAACTAGGAGATGTTCATGATCAAACGCCGTGACCTGCTCGTCGGCGGTGGTGCCGCGACTGCGGCCTACCTGGCCGGTTCCTTCATGCCCCTGGTGGCGCAGAACGCCCCCAACTTCGGCGCGCCCAGCGTGGTGCAGGTGGGCTACCGCAAGCAGAAGCTCGGGGACATGGAGGTCATCGCGCTCAACGACGGCGTGGTGCGGCGTCCGCTGCAGGCCGAGTTCGTGCGCAATGCGCCGCTGGACCAGGTGCAGGAGCTGCTGCGTTCGCAGAACCTGCCTACCGAATACGTGGACGTGCCCTACACGGCCTTCCTCATCGTGGCCGGCAACCGCCGTGTGCTGATCGACACCGGCTTTGCCGACAACGGCCCGCCGACCACCGGCCGTCTGGTGGCCAACCTGAACGCCGCCGGCTTCAAGGTCGAGGACATCGATACCGTGGTCATCAGCCACCACCACGGTGACCACATCAACGGCCTGCGCAGCAAGGGCGGCCAGCTGGTCTTCCCCAAGGCCCGGATCATGGTGCCTGCCGTCGAGCATGCCCACTGGATGGATGACGCCAAGATGGAGGCCGCCCCGGCGGGTGCCAAGCCGGCCTTCCAGAACGTGCGTCGCGTCTTCGGTGGCCTGGGGCCCGATCAGCTGGTGCAGTTCCAGGCGGGCCAGGAG
>JAYNNS010000236.1:3732-4730 GCA_038112835.1 Curvibacter sp.
CGGCGTCACCACGACGGCAGCCTACGGCCACACCCCGGGCATGGTGACCGTCACCGCGCAAAGCCGCGGCGAGAAATTCATGTACCTGGCCGACCTCACCAACGTGCCCCAGCTCTTCGCCCGCAACCCGGACTGGGCCGTGGTCTTCGACATGGACCCCGAGCAGGCCCGCCAGACCCGCCGCAAGGTCTTCGAGATGGTCGTCAACGACAAGGTCATGGCCGGCGGCTTCCACTTCCCCTTCCCGGCCTTCGGCCGCATCGAGAAGCTGGGCAACGGTTACGACTTCTAGCCGGTGGCCTGATCCGCAAGCAGCCAAAGAAAAACCCCGCAGTGTTGCCACTGCGGGGTTTTTTTGTGGTCTGGTCGAGAGCGGTGATGCTCGTCGACACAGCATGAGGGCACAGGACAAGGCGCAAACGCCGCTGACAGTGCGTCAAGCACGGCAAGCGTTTGCAACGCCGCCCTGTGCCCTCAGGCAAGGAGCACTTACATGCCCATGTCGCCCATGCCGCCCATGCCCCCCATGCCGCCGGGCATGCCGGCAGCGGGCGCCTCGTCCTTCGGGGCCTCGGCCACCATGCACTCGGTGGTCAGCATCAGGGACGCCACGGAAGCGGCGTTCTGCAGGGCGGTGCGCGTCACCTTGGTCGGGTCCAGGATACCCATTTCGATCATGTCGCCGTAGGTGTCGTTGGCGGCATTGAAACCGAAGTTGCCCTTGCCGTTGAGCACGGCGTTCACGACCACGCTGGCTTCGCCGCCGGCGTTGAAGACGATCTCGCGCAGGGGGGCTTCGATAGCCTTGAGCACCAGCTTGATGCCGGCATCCTGGTCGGCGTTGTCACCCTTGATCTCGCCAGCGGCCTGGCGGGCGCGCAGCAGAGCCACGCCGCCACCGGCCACGATGCCTTCTTCCACGGCAGCGCGGGTGGCGTGCAGGGCGTCTTCCACGCGGGCCTTCTTTTCCTTCATCTCGACTTCGGTGGCGGCACCGA
>JAYNNS010000237.1:0-4245 GCA_038112835.1 Curvibacter sp.
CCGCGCTGGCAATGCCGTTGAGCATGAACACAGCCAGCAGGCGGCGGAAGGGCGCTCGCCGCCAGGGCAGCCAGCCCTGCGCCGGCTCGTTGCCGGCCGGCTCGGCCAGGGCCGGGCGCGGCCCGCTGCGCCAGGCGAGCCAGCCCAGGCCCAGGGCCAGCGTGAACAGCGCCACCATGGCGGGCAGGCCCAGCGCCACCGGCACCACCGAAGCCAGCAGCACGCCCACCAGGCCCAGGCCCTCGCGCCAGGCCACGAGCCGGCTCTGCACCAAGGGCTCGGTCCCGAGCAGCGCGCCCCAGCTCTGGTGTGCCAGCGTCACGGCACTGAAGGCCGCATAGGTGAGCACCAGCAGGATCGCAGCGATCACCAGCAGCCCGCTGCCTTCGGTCCGCGGCGGGAAGAACAGCAGGGCAAAGCCCCCGGCCATGAGCGCGCAGGCGCCCCCGGCCCAGACCAGCAGCGCCCCCGTGGAACGGCGGAACAGCCGGTCGCTCCAGCGGCCCAGCAGGGGATCGATCAATGCATCGAGCAGGCGCGTGGCCAGCAGCAGCGCGCCCAGCGTGGCCAGCGGCACGCCGAAGGCCCGTGCATAGTGGTTGGGCAACAGCACATAGAGCGGCAGGGCCACGAAGGCCAGGGGCAGACCCATGAGGCCATAGCGGGCGGCCTGGGTCAGCGTCAGCGCGGGCGCAGCGTTCACGGCCTTCCTTCTTCAGCGCGCCTGCCCGAGCAGGGCCGCGCGCAGCCTGGGCGCCGTCGTCTGTTCCGACAACCAGATGCCGAAGAAGAGGCGCGCGAACTCGGGGTCGCGCACCTCGCCCGTGGGCCGGCCGTTGTAGTAGAACTGCGCGCCCCGGCCCGGCAGGTGCACCCCCAGCAGCCGGTCACCGGCACGCACATCGGGAAAGGCCGCCACCATGGCCTGCAGCCAGTCCCGGGCCTGCGTCTCGCTGAAAGGGCCGATGCGGCGCATCTCCTCGATGGAACGCTCGGCGATGTCGCGCCCCTTGAAGTTGCGCAGGTACTGCAGCTCCAATGCATGGCGCTGGCGGGCGAAGGCCGCCGGCTCGAAGCCCGGCTCGACCCAGAGGCTGGCCTGGTAGACCTCGAAACCCCAGTAGGTGTAGGTGCCGCTGCCGGCCGCGCGCAGCTGGGCCAGCGGCGCGGTCTCGGCCCGCGCGCCCAGGCAGGCCAGGCCGATCAGCAGCGCCGCTACGCTTTTTGTAGCGTGTATTGCACCACGTCGGTATTGCCCTCGTCGAAGGCCGCTTCGCAGTAGGCGAGATAGAACTCCCATAGGCGCATGAACCTTTCATCGAATCCAAGTTGGAGCACGCGCTCGCGCGCGGCCAGGAACTGGTGGCGCCAGCGGCGCAGCGTTTCGGCGTAGTCGCGCCCGAAGGCGAACTCGTCCACCACCTTCAGGCCGGCGGCCTCGGCCTGGCGGCGGAACTCCGCCGGGCAGGGCAGGCAGCCGCCGGGGAAGATGTACTGCTGGATGAAGTCGGTGGACTGCAGGTAGCGCTCGAACAGGCGGTCGTCGATCACGATGCTCTGGATGCAGGCGCGGCCACCGCTCCTGAGCAGGCGCGCCACGCTCTGGAAATAGGTGGGCCAGTACTCGCGGCCCACGGCCTCGACCATCTCGATCGAGCAGACCGCGTCATACGGGCCGTCGGCGATGTCACGGTAGTCCTGCAGGCGCAGCTCGGCGCGCGCCGCGGCCTGCGGGCCCAGCCGCGCCATGCGCTCGCGGCCCCAGCCCAGCTGCTCGGTGGACAGGGTCACGCCGGTGAGCGAGGCCTGGAACTCGGTGACGGCCATCTCGGCCAGCGCGCCCCAGCCGCAGCCGATCTCCAGCACGCGGTCGCCCGCCTGCACGCCGGCCATGCGCAGCGCGCGCCGCACCTTGGCCTGCTGCGCGCTGACCATGTCGCCGTCGAGCCCGCCCTCGGAGATGGCGGACGAGTAGTTCATGGTCTCGTCCAGCCACAGCGTGTAGAAGGCATTGCCCAGGTCGTAGTGGGCGTGGATGTTCTTGCGGCTGTTGGTCTTGGTGTTGCGATTGAAGAGGTGGCGCAGGCGGTAGAGCAGGCTGCCCAGCCAGCTGCCGTAGACCACGTCCTCCAGCGCCTCGCGGTTGCGGATGAACAGGCGCAGCAGCGCAGCCAGGTCGGGCGTGGACCACTGCGCGTCGCGGTAGCCTTCGGCAAAGCCGATGTCGCCGGACTTGAGCGCGGCGCCGAAGACGGCCCAGTCGTGCACGGCCAGGCTGGCGCGCGGCTCCTCGCCGCGGCCATAGTGCAGCAGGGTGCCGTCGGGCAGCTGCAGCTGCAGGGTGCCGTGGCGCAGGCGTTCGAGCAGACGCAGCACGGTGCGGGCGGCAGCGGGGGCGCTGCGCGGCAGCAGCAGGTGGGGAGCGGTGGTCGTGTTCATGTCAGGTCCGTATCAGGCGGGATGGGAACGGGAGACGAAATCGGCCGGCGGCGCCGGCTTGCGGAAAAAGGGCACGCGCTTGAGCCACAACCGCAGCGCCTGCCAGTGGATGCGGGCGATCAGCGCCAGCGTCATCAACGGCTGGCCCAGCAGGGCGCGGCGCGCGCTGTGCGCGTCATAGGGCTGCAGCACGCCGCTCACACTGGTCTGCAACAGCGCACCACCGGCGTCGTGCAGGTCCACGCGCACCACGGTATGCGGCGCGCCGGCATGCAGCGTGCGCAGGAAACGGAAGGCGTATTCGCCCTCGACCCGGCAGAAGGGCGAGACATGGAAGACCTTGCTCGCCCGCAGCTCCTGGCCGTAGCGCGGCTGGTCCAGCAGGTAGCAGTGCCGCTCGCCGAAGGTGTTGTTGACCTCGGCCACGATGGCGCGCAGGGTGCCGTCGGCGCGGTGGCAGTACCAGAAGCTCACAGGCTTGAAGGTGTAGCCCAGCACGCGCGGATAGCAGTGCAGCCAGATCTCGCCGTCGGCGTCCGAGATGCCGTGCGCGGCCAGCAGCGCCTCCATCCAGGCCAGCGCCCCCCCCTGCTGCGGGCCACGGCCGTCGCCGTGGTCGGCGTCGTGAAAGCTCAGCCAGCCGCGCCGGTTGTGCGCCAGCGGACCCGCGCCCGCGCGCGCCATGCTGCGCAGGGGCAGCATGAGGAAGAAGGTGGGATAGGCAAAGGCATGGCGCGCGGGGCGCAGCCGCGTGTGGCGCACCTGGCCGAAACCGATCAGGGGCCCGGCCGTGTTCATGCGGCCTCCTTGAGCGCGAGCCGGTCCAGCAGCCGCAGTGCCACAGCCAGGCCGGACTTGAGACCGTCCTCGTGGAAGCCGTAGCCGGCCCAGGCACCACAGAACCAGGTGCGCTGGCGGCCCTGGATGGCGGGCAGCGACTGCTGGGCGGCGATGGCCCCGAGATCGAACACCGGGTGCGAGTATTCGTAGTCACCCAGCACCTGTTCGGGCGCGATCTCGCGCAGCGGGTTGAGCGTGACCACCACCGGCTGCTCGAAGGGCAGGGGCTGCAGCTTGTTGAGCAGGTAGTGCAGGCAGACGCGGCTGTCCTCCTGCTCGCTGCGGGCCGCGCGCTCGTAGTTCCAGGCCGCCCAGGCGCGGCGTGATTGCGGCAGCACCGAGGCGTCGGTGTGCAGCACGGCGCGGTTGGGCTGGTAGCGGATCGCACCCAGGATGCGCTGCTCCTCGGCCGTGGGCTGGCGCAACAGGGCCAGGGCCTGGTCGCTGTGCGTGGCCAGCACCACCTCGTCGTAGCGCTCGCCACCCGCGTCGGTGCGCACGGTCACCCCGGCGGCATCGCGCTCGATGGCGCGCACGGGGGTGGCCAGGCGCTTGTCGGCCATGTCGGCCACGATCTTCTGCACATAGCGGCGGGCGCCGCCCGGCACTGTCCACCACTGCGGCCGGCCGTTGACCTGGATCAGGCCATGGTTGTGACAGAAGCGCACCATGGTCGCCACGGGAAACTCCAGCATCTGCGCCGTGGGGCAGCTCCAGATGCAGGCCATCATGGGCAGGAAGTACCAGTCGCGGAACTCGGCGCTGAAACGCTGCTGGTCGAGCCAGGCCCCCAGGGGCAGCTGCAGCTGCGCCTCGGCGCCGGACTCGGCCAGGCCGGTCGCCAGGCGGTTGAAGCGCAGCACCTCGCGCAGCATGCGCAGGAAGCGCCAGTTGAGCAGGTTGCGGCGCTGGGCGAAGACCGTGTCGAGGTCGGCGCCGTTCCACTCGATGCGCCGCCCCCCGGCG
>JAYNNS010000237.1:4255-4718 GCA_038112835.1 Curvibacter sp.
CCGAGACGGACATGTCGGTCTGGGCCGTGGGCACGTCCAGCTCGCCGAACAGACGGATCAGGTTGGGGTAGGTGCGCTCGTTGAAGACCAGGAAGCCTGTGTCCACGCCCCAGGTCGTGGGGCCGCTGGCCGTGGGCAGGGTGACGTCCACCGTGTGCGTGTGGCCGCCGAAGTAGTCACCAGCCTCGTACAGCGTCAGTTCGGCCCGGCCCCGCAGGGCATGGGCCACGGCCAGGCCGGAGATACCGGAGCCGACGATGGCGATCCTCATGCCCGACTCCCGGTGCCTGGACAAACGGTCTGAATATGCATTTTTGTCGTGGACAAAGTTTGGTTATTTGGATTTTTGTCCGATAAAATCCAAATCAGAGCAAGTTTTGTCTTGGACAAAATGCAAACATGAACGCATCCACCCGCTTTTCCGGCAGCCTTCCGTCCCCCGTCCTGCGGGAAGACGTGCTGC
>JAYNNS010000238.1:0-4713 GCA_038112835.1 Curvibacter sp.
ACCCACGACCCTCGGCTTCGGAGGCCGATACTCTATCCACTGAGCTACAGCCGCATTTGGGGCGCTAGACCAAGGGTCAGATTATTGCACGCGGCGGGTCTGACCATAGGCTTCGGAGGCCAATACTCTATCCACTGAGCTACAGCCGCGTACGGGGAAGAGCAGCGATTGTAGGCGGTTTCGGGACGCCCGAAAGTTATAATCACCGGCTGATTGATTCACCCCACCACCCAGAATTCCGAGGACAGCCATGAGCGAGCAGCATCACGAAGAAGCCCACACCGGCCCGATCAAGACCCCCGCGCAGATGATGTGGGTCTCCATCTTCTCTTTCGTGGCCCCGGTCTTCATCATCATCGGCCTGGTGTTCTTCGTGGTCTCGGACAAGAAGCCCGCCGCCGGCGCGACCAATATGGAAAAGTCGGTCGCCGAACGCATCCAGAAGGTTGGCACCGTCGAGATCCGTGACGCCAACCGCCCGCTCAAGAGCGGCGAGGCCGTCTACCAGGCCCAGTGCGTGGCCTGCCACGGCGCCGGTGTGGCCGGTGCGCCCAAGTTCGGTGACAAGGGCGCCTGGAGCGGCCGTCTGAAGGTCGGCCTCGACGGTCTGGTGACCTCGGCCCTCAAGGGCAAGGGCGCCATGGCCCCGCAGGGCGGTGGGGACCACAGCGATGTGGAGATCGCCCGCGCAGTGGCCTACCTGGCCAACTCGGGCGGCGCCAAGTTCGCCGAGCCCAAGGCGCCGGAAGCCGCCAAGTAAACGGCCCCCGGCCCGCAAGCCGCTGCACTGCAGCGGCTTTTTCATTTCCGGGGTGCTGCCGCGTACTGTTCGCGCAGCTCGCGCTTGAGCACCTTGCCGATGGCGCTGCGCGGCAGCTCGTCCAGATAGCGCAGGTCCGCCAGGCGCTGGGTCTTGCCCACGCGCCGGTTCATCCAGTCGCGCAACGCTGCTGCGGCCAGCACCTCGGCTTCGCGCAGCACCACATAGGCCACGGGTGTCTCGCCCCATTGTTCGGAAGGCACGCCCACCACGGCCACGTCCTGCACCGCCGGATGCTGGCGCAGCTCGGCCTCCAGATCGCTGGGGTAGATGTTGAAGCCACCCGAGATGATCATGTCCTTGCGACGGTCGAAGAGCGTGAGAAAGCCCTCCGCGTCGAAGCGGCCGATGTCACCGGTACGGATGAAGCGCTGGCCGTCCGGCGCGTACCACTCGGCCTCGCGCGTCTTCTCGGGGCGGCCATGGTAGCCCTGCATCATGCCGGGTGAGCGGCCCACCACCTCGCCGGGCTCGCCCGCGGGGACTTCCTGCCCGGCCTCGTCGATCAGGCGGATGTCGTGCGCCGGCCGGCCCACGGTGTGAAGCTTGTCCGGCTGCAGGTGCGCCTCCAGGATGCAGGTACCACCGCCCTCGGTCATGCCGTAGAACTCCACCAGGCCACCGGGCCAGCGCGCCAGCACCTCGGCCTTGAGCGCGGCGGAGAAGGGAGCGCTGGTGCAGAACTTCATGTGGAAGCTGCGCAGGTCGTACTGCCCGAAATCGGGCCGGGCCATCAGGCGCTGGTACTGCACGGGCACGAGCATGGTGTGGGTGACCCGCTCGCGCTCGGCCAACGCCAGATACGCCGCCGCATCGAACTTGCCCATGAGCAGCACGGTGCCGCCATAGGCCAGCGTGGGGAAGAACACCACCAGTGTGGTGTTGGAGTAGAGCGGCGTGGACAGCAGGGTCACCGTGTCGGCGCCATAACCGTAGGCAGCCCCGCGCTGCACATGGGCCCAGCGCATGCCGTGCGGCTGCACGATGCCCTTGGGCTCGCCCGTGGTGCCCGAGGAGTAGATGATGTTGAAGGGCCAGTCCGGCGCCACCTCGACCGCGGGCGCGGACGCACCTGGGGTCTCCAGCCAGTGCGTCCAGGGGCGGCCCACGGCGCTGTCGTCGAGCGCAATGCGTGGCACCCCGGCTTCACGCGCGCCCAGGGCCTGCGCCACCTCCTGGTCCGTGAACAGCAGGCGCGCGCCAGCGTCGCGCAGCATGCCGGCCAGGCTGTCGGGCGTGGCGCCCGGCGCCAGCGGGGCCACCACCACGCCGGCACGCAGGGCCCCGAGATAGGTGGTGGCATAGGCCAGCGAGCTACCCGCCGCAATGGCGATGGCCTGGCCCGGCTGCACGCCCTCGCGCTGCAGGGCGGCGGCCACGCGGTCCATGCGCGCATCGAGCGCGGCATAGTCCAGCACCTCGCCGTCCTGCACCAGGGCCCGGCGCCGCGGCGCCTCCCGGGCATGGCGACGGATCAGTGCGGCAATGGTGCCGAAGGGCGCGGCGAGATCGGTCTCCAGGCTCATGAGCGCTCCAGTTCCCGCTCCTGCAACTCGCGCCAGAGGATCTTGCCCGTGCCCGATTTGGGCAGGGTGTGCACGAACTCCACGATGCGCGGGCTCTTGTAGGCCGCCATGTGCTCGTGCGACCAGCGGATGATGTCGTCGGCGCTGACCTGGCCACGCGCCTCTTCCTTGAGCACGACCAGGGCCTTGACGGTCTCGCCGCGCCGGGCATCGCGCGCGCCGATCACACAGGCCTCGTGAATGGCCGGATGCTTGTACATCAGCGCCTCCACTTCGGCCGGCCAGACCTTGTAGCCCGAGGCGTTGATCATGCGCTTGAGCCGATCCACCATGAAGTAGTAGCCATCCTGGTCCACATAGGCCAGGTCGCCCGTGCGCAGGAAGCGCTTGCCCTCGAGGGTGATGAAGCTCTCGGCCGTGGCCTGGGGCTGTCGCCAGTAGCCCTGCATGACCTGCGGAGCCTGCACCACGATCTCGCCAGTCTCGCCCTGTGGCAGCTCCTGCAGGGTCTGCGGGTCGATCACACGCGCATCGACATCGAAGACGGGAATGCCCAGGCACTGCGGCTTGGGCCGCTGCGGCGGGTTGATGTGGGTGGCCGCCAGGGTCTCGGACATGCCGTAGCCCTCCACATAGTCCAGACCCGTGAGGTCCTTGAGCTTCTTCGCGATGGCCTCGGGCATGGCCGCGCCGCCACCGCGCACGCCCTGCAGGCTGGACAGGTCGTACTCGCCCAGGCGCGGGTTGGAGAGGAAGTCCACCACCATGGTCGAGATCGCCTGCCAGATGCCGATGCGATGGCGCTGGATACACTGCGCGGCCACGTCGCGGTCCCAGCGCGAGAGGATGACGATGGTGGCACCGGCGAACAGCGGCCCGTTCATGCTGCCCGCCATGCCGGTGACATGGAAGAAGGGCAGCACCGAGAGATACACCGCATCCTGCGTGCGGCCGAACCACTGCACGCCGCCCACCAGGGTGCTCATGACACTGCGGTGCGTGTGCATGCAGCCCTTGGGCTGGCCCGTGGTGCCCGAGGTGTAGGGCATGACGCAGAGATCGTCCGGCCCCGCCGTGTGCGGCCCGGGCACCCGGGCACGCTCAAGGATTTCATGCCAGAGCGTCACGCCGGGCGCGCGGATGTCCTCGCGCGCAGCGGCGACGAAAGCCGGCAGGGCCAGATCGGTCGGCCTCTGCAGGTAGTCGCTGTAGGCCGCCACCCCCAGATGCCGCAGCCCTTCCGCTCCCCCGAGCAACGGGGCCATCTGGGCATGCAGGTCCTGCGCCACCAGGGCCGTGCTCGCGCCGCTGTCGGTCACATAGTGGCGCAGCTCCACGGTACGGTTCATGGGATTGATGGGCACGACCACCGCATTGGCACGCAGGATGGCGTAATAGGCGATCACCCATTGCGGGCTGTTCTGCATGTAGAGCAGCACACGGTCGCCGGCCTGCACGCCGCAGTCCTGCTGCAACCAGCCTGCGACGCGCTCGCAGTCCTCGCGGAAGCGGGCATAGCTCAACGGGCTGTCGTAATAGACGAGGTAGGGCTTGTCGGGGTAGCGCGTGGCCGAGACCTCGACGTTGTACCAGAGGCTGGTCTGCGGCAGCGTCAGATGACGCGGCAGGCCCGGGGGCCAGTGCGCGTGATGGCGCTCCATGCGTGTCGGCATCGTGTCTCCTCTTGCCCGCAGCCTCGGGGTGCGGCTGCGGAAAATTATCAGCCCGGCCGACCCTGCGGGCTGTCGCGCTGCGGACTGCGCACATAGCCGTAGCGCTGAGGCAGGCCGGCCTGCAGCTCCTCCTCGGGCTGCCAGCGCCCCGCCTCGACCTGTTCGGCCGCCTGCGCCATGTCCTGCGTGTGCACCAGGCCGAAGCCGCGCCCGGTCTGCAGGTACAACCGCCCCTGCTCGTCCAGCACGCAGCGCTGCACCCAGGCCGCCACGCCGTCGTGGGCGCACACTGTGCCGTCGGGTTGCACGCGCCAGATCCAGGGCGTGGCTTCGAGCTCCACGTAGACGCGCTGCGGGCCGTTCTGGAAGAACCAGCGGCCCTGGTCGTCCTGCCCGTAGTTGCGCTGGATGAAGTCGATCAGCTTGTCGTGCCGCAGCAGCGAGCCCTTGGCGCCGGGCCGGCCGCTGTCGAAGGCGCCGGCGGCCTGGGCGCGGTCGTCGCGCAGGTACCAGTTGCCGCGGGCGTCCAGGCCGAGCCAGCCGTAGCAGTCGGGCACATGGGGCCACTTGGCCATGGCCTGGCGGACGATGTCATCCATGGGCCGGCTCCCTGGCGCCTGACGCCTGCAGCAGCCAGCGCCCCACGGCCTCGGGCATGCTCAGCACATGGCCGGGCCAGCGCCCGCCCGGGAAG
>JAYNNS010000239.1:0-2387 GCA_038112835.1 Curvibacter sp.
AGCCGTCGGGCCAGTCCACGCGCACGCCGTCGATGGTGTTGACCGTGGCCGGCGCATCGAAGCTGGCCCGCTGCTGCAGCGCGGCCACCACGCGGTGCGGCTCGCCCTCGGCACAGGGAACGTTGAGTTCAGGCGTGGCGTGGCTGCTGGGCAGGGCCTGGAGCACGGCGCCCGCGTCCTGCGAACGGCTCAGGATTTCGAGCAGGCGGCAGGCCGCATAGGTGCCGTCGTCGAAACCGAACCAGCGTTCCTTGAAGAAGATGTGACCGCTCATCTCGCCGCCCAGCGGGGCGTCGATCTCCTTCATCCTGGCCTTGATCAGCGAATGCCCGGTCTTGAACATCAGCGGCCGCCCGCCCGCGGCCTCGATGGCCGGCGCCAAGCGCTGGCTGCACTTGACGTCGTAGACGATGGTGCCGCCGGGCACGCGGCTGAGCACGTCCTGTGCGAACAGCATGATCTGTCGGTCGGGGAAGATGTTGTGGCCGTCCCGGGTGACGATGCCCAGGCGGTCGCCGTCACCGTCGAAGGCCAGACCCAGCTCGGCGTCGCCGCCCTGGAGCGCAGCGATCAGGTCGCGCAGGTTCTCGGGCTTGCTCGGGTCCGGGTGGTGGTTGGGAAAGGTGCCGTCGACCTCGCTGTAGAGCTCGGTCACCTCACAGCCCAGCGCGCGCAGGATGGCCGGGGCCGAGGCGCCGGCCACGCCATTGCCCGAATCGACCACGATCTTCATGCGCCGCGCGAGCCTGACGTCGCCGACGATGCGGTCGCGGTAGGGAGCGGAAACGTTGAGATGGGTCACCCGGCCGCCCTCGCGCAGCTGCCATGTCTCGGCCTCCAGGGTCTGGCGCAGGGCCTGGATCTCCTCGCCGTAGATGGCGCGGCCGGCCAGCACCATCTTGAAGCCGTTGTAATCGGCCGGGTTGTGGCTGCCCGTGACCTGGATGCCGCTGCTGCAGACCGTGCTGGCCGCGAAGTAGAGCATGGGCGTGGTGACCATGCCCACGTCGATGACCTCGATGCCCGTGGCCACCAGGCCGCGGATCAGTGCGGCGCTGAGCGAGGGGCCGCTGAGGCGTCCGTCACGACCCACGGCCACGCGTGTTTCGCCGGCCTGACGCGCGGCCGTGCCGAAAGCACGACCCAGGGCTTCGGCCACGGCTTCGTTGAGGGTGGACGGCACGATGCCGCGGATGTCGTAGGCCTTGAAGATCGAGGCGGAAACTTGCATGGATGGGGGCTCGTAGGGGGCAGAAATCCGACCCGCGTGCGCGGAGTGGCTCATTGTAGGCGGGGCTTGCCTGCCACCCGAGCGCCCCGATAATCGGGGGCCTGTCCCACGCATTTGCCGGGCGTGGCCAGGCCCCGCATGAACTCCGCCCGCAAGACCAAGCTCAAGCTCAAGCAGCACCCGCCGCGCAACCCGCTGGTGGTGCCCGCGCTGCAACGCAAGGCGGGCAGCCATCGCAAGTCGAAGACTTGCGAGCGCCAGGCCGAGCAGCGCGCCTTACGCCAGGATCTCGCGCGCTAGAAGCCGGCGGGCTGGCGCCACCACCATGCCAGCCAGCCCAGGGTCGCGAAGAACACCGTCAGCTGGCCCAGGGCCATCCAGAGACAACGGCGCGCGAGCTGGTCCGGCTCGAGGTTGCTGATCAGGTAGAGGCTGTCGGGTGCGCCCTCGACCAGGTGCAGCTCGGGCTGCCGCCGCAGCTCGCGGTGCCGCAAGGCCACCTCGCCGCGCGCCAGACGCTGCGCCAGCCCCCACTCGCGCTCGTCGAGCTGCCCGTCGTGGTCCAGGTCGAAACGCCGCAGCAATCCGGCCTGATCCCGCTTCCACTCGGCCAGCAGGTCGCGCACGTCGGACCCGGCATCCAGGCCCTGGTGCGGGTGGCGGGTGAGGAAATTGCCCAGCACATAGAGACGGTCGAGCGGGCGCAGCGTCCATTCGACGTAACGGTAGTCACCGCTGCTCCAGCGCCGGCAGTGGCGGGTCACGATCTCGGCGCCCTCGGGGTCGACCAGGCACTGGCCGCTGCCATCGTCAAGCACGAAGCTGGCCTGGCTGTGGCCCTGTTCGACCAGCTCCCACCTGTCCTTGTCGCTGCGGTGCTCGACCTGGTAGCGGTACCAGAGGCAGGCGGCGCTGCTCAAGGGCGACTGCAGGGGATTGAGGTCCATCGGCCGGCCCGTGCCGTGCAGCTCCACATAGCCCTGGGCCGCGCTGGCGATGCGCGAGGTCGGCGTGCCCGTGATGGCGTGGCGCCGCCGCAGGGCCAGCACCCAGCCCAGCAGGGCCAGACTGGCCGCGCCGGCCAGCACCCCGAGCCAGGCCTCGCGCTGCCCCGTGTGGAAACCCACGGCCAGCAGCATGGACTGCACGAAGGCGA
>JAYNNS010000239.1:2397-4713 GCA_038112835.1 Curvibacter sp.
TTTCGTGGTCGGCGAATTCGAGCAGCGGGTGGTGCGGGAAGCGGAAGAGACGCGCAACCAGCGCGTCGGGGAAGGAATCCACGCGTACGTTGTTGAGATTGACGGATTCGTTGTAGAGCTCACGCCGGTCCGAGATCAGGCTCTCCAGCGAGCTGATACGCTGCTGCAGCTGCATGAAATGCTCGTTGGCCTTGAGCTCGGGGTAGGCTTCGGCCACGGCGAAGAGCTGGCCCAGGCCGGAGCGCAGCGCGCCTTCGGCACGGCTCAGGGCTGGCACATCGTGCGCCTCGCGTGCGCTCTGCACCCGGCTGCGTGCCTCGATCACGGCCTGCAGCGTGGCCTGCTCGAACTGCTTGTATTGCCTGCAGACCTCGACCAGCTTGGGCAGCTCGTCGTGCCGCTGCTTGAGCGCCACGTCGATATTGGCCCAGGCCTTGGCCACGTTGTGCTTGAGCTGCACCAGGCCGTTGTAGAGCATGATCACGTAGATCACGACCACCACCACTCCACCCCAGAAGATCGCGGAACCGATGGACATGCTGCCCTCCTCCATGTTTGGGGGGCCATCATACGAGCCGCCGGATGCCGGAGGGCCCGGCCCCTGAAAAAAAGGGACAGGCCTCGCGGCACTGTCCCCTGGGCACGACGCAGCGCGGCTCAGGCGGCCACGGCCTCGGCCACCGGCGTGCGGATCAGGTGGTCGAAGGCGCTGAGCGCGGCCTTGGCGCCCTCGCCCGCGGCGATCACGATCTGCTTGTAGGGCACGGTCGTGCAGTCGCCGGCGGCGAACACGCCCGGCACATTGGTGTGGCCCTTGGCGTCGACCACGATCTCGCCGTAGCGGCTGAGCTCCACCGTGCCCTTGAGCCACTCGGTGTTGGGCACCAGGCCGATCTGCACGAACACGCCCTCGAGCGCCACCAGCTGCTCGGCGCCGCTCACGCGGTCCTTGTAGCGCAGGCCGTTGACGCGTGCGCCGTCGCCCGTGATCTCGGTGGTCTGGGCATTGACGTGGATGGTGACGTTGGGCAGGCTCTTGAGCTTGCTCACGAGCACGGCGTCGGCCTTGAGCTGGTCGGCAAACTCGATCAGCGTCACGTGCTGCACGATGCCGGCCAGATCGATGGCCGCTTCCACGCCCGAGTTGCCGCCGCCGATCACGGCCACGCGCTTGCCCTTGAACAGGGGACCGTCGCAGTGCGGGCAGTAGGCCACGCCCTTGTTCTTGTACTCCTGCTCGCCGGGCACGTTGACGTTGCGCCAGCGCGCGCCGGTGGACAGGATGACGCTGCGCGCGGCCAGCACGCCGCCGTTGGCCATCTGCACGCGCACCAGGCCGCCGGGCTCCGCGGCCGGGATCAGCTTGTCGGCGCGCTGCAGGTTCATGATGTCCACCTCGTAGTGGCGCACCTGCTGCTCCAGCGCGGCGGCGAAGGCCGGACCGTTGGTCTCGAGCACGGAGATGTAGTTCTCGATCGCCATGGTGTCGTTGACCTGGCCGCCGAAACGTTCGGCCGCCACGCCCACGCGGATACCCTTGCGTGCCGCGTACACGGCCGCCGCGGCACCGGCCGGGCCACCGCCGACGATGAGCACGTCGTAGGGGTCCTTGGCGGAGAGCTTGGCGGCTTCACGCTCTTCGGACTTCACGTCGAGCTTGGCGACGATCTCCTCCACCGTCATGCGGCCCGAACCGAAGACCTGGCCGTTCAGATAGGTCATGGGTACGGCCATGATCTGGCGCGCGTCCACCTCGGCCTGGTAGAGACCACCGTCGATCACCGTGGTCCGGACGCGCGGGTTGAGGATGGCCATGAGGCTGGTCGCCTGGACCACGTCCGGGCAGTTGTGGCAGCTCAGGGACATGTAGACCTCGAACTGGTAGTCGCCATCGAGGGCCTGGATCTGCTCGATCACGTCCGCTTCCACCTTGGGCGGGTGGCCGCCGGTCCACAGCAGGGCCAGCACGAGCGAGGTGAACTCGTGGCCCAGCGGGATGGCGGCGAAGCGCACCCCCGTGCTCTCGCCCTCACGGGCGATCACGAAGGAGGGCTTGCGCGCGTCCGTGCCGCTCTCATCAAAGCGCACCTGGTCGGACAGGCCGGCGATCTCCTGCAGCAGGGTGCGCAGCTCGGCCGACTTCTCGCCGCCATCGAGCGAGGCGATCAGGCGGATCGGGCGCTGCAGCTTGCCCAGGTAGGCCTGAAGCTGGGATTTGAGGGTGTCGTCAAGCATGGGGTACTCCTGGAAACTCGGGCGGACAGGCAATGCCGCCGCGGAATGGGCCGCGGCCCCCGGGGGGCCGCAGCCCATCGG
>JAYNNS010000240.1:0-1839 GCA_038112835.1 Curvibacter sp.
GCCCTGCCCCGCGATCGCAATGGCCACGGCACCCGCCAGAGGGGGCAGACCGGCAGCAATCGCTGCGGGCAGCAGCACCGCCGACACCAGCGGCACGGCCGGCGTCGGCCAGAAGAACAGAGAGATGAAATAGGTCACGGCGGCCAGCACGAAGTAGGCCACGTGACCATTGGTCATCACCACGCGAAACGGCTCCACCATGCGCACGTCGGAACGCAGGGTCTTGAGCGCGTTCAGCAGCGCCGTCATGAGCGCAATGACCAGAAAGATATTGAACAACTCCTTGGCCGCGACGAAGCTCGCCGTGAAGATGCTCCCGAGCGCGGACAGCGGACTGCCGGACCAGGCCAGGGCCACCAAAAAGGTGCCGACAATGGACGGCACCACGACGTTGGCGCGCAGGATCATCGTGATCACGATGACCACGACACCGAGCAAGTACACCCAGTGGGCCAATCCCATTGAGTTCAGTGTTTGCATGAAGTCTCCTCGATATTGTTATCCGAAATGGATACTGTATACTGTAAGCCATTAATTGACTCTGATCAATTGCGAGCACCCATGGGTAAACCCTAGGGGCCAAAGAATCGAGGGGACCCGTACATCGTGCTTCATATCAGTGATCATCAGGTCGACGCATCGGTGCGCTTCGACGACGCGGTAAGCGTACTGCACCAGGCTTTCAAGGACTTCGGCGAGCAGAAGGCAGCGATGCAGGAACGCATCCGGACCGAGGCCGCAGGCGTCAAGCTCTCGACCCTGGGCGCTGTCATCCCGGGACAGGGCGTCACCGGGGCCAAGGTCTACACCACCATCGCAGGCCAGTTCACCTTCGTCATCCTTCTCTTTTCGACCGAGACGGGGCAGCCGCTGGCCACCTTCGACGCGGCGGCCATCACACGCCTGCGCACGGCGGCCTGCTCGGTGATCGCGGCCCGGTATCTCGCCCGCCGCCAGCCTGCCGTGATGGCCCTGCTGGGCGCCGGCGTCCAGGGCCAGTACCACGCATTACAGATGAGCCGGAGCTATGGGTTGAAGGAAATCCGGATTTTCGACCCCTACCTGCCGGCGGGTGTGGAACAAAAGCTGGCTGAACAGACCGTGGCGAAGATCATAATGAGAGCAGCGGAGCAAGCGATCGAGGGTGCCGAGCTGATCGTGACCGCCTCGCGCTCGACCACGCCGCTCTTCCGCGGCGAGCTCGTCGCCCCCGGCGCCTTCATTGCCGCCATCGGTTCGAGCCTGCCGCATACTCGCGAGCTGGACGACACCACCCTGCAGCGCGCAGGCACCCTTGCCGTCGAGTGGAAGCCCCAGAGCCTGCGCGAAGCTGGCGATCTCGTGCTGGCAGCCCCCGCCTCCCTGCAGCCCGAACGTATCGTCGAGCTCGGCGAGCTGACCACGGGCCGGCATCCTGGGCGCAGGACCGATGAGGAGATCACCATCTACAAGACGGTAGGGGTCGGTCTGGAAGACATCGCCCTGGCCGGCCTGGCGTACCGAAACTTCCAGAAGGCATCGGCGGCATAGCATGGTGCAGTCATCGTCAGCGCTGCTACGATTCGACACATGACGAAAGAAGACACGCCGCTGAAGCTCGGTAAGCAGCATTCGCCCTTGACTGTCGTGATCGTCAAGGCCTTGAAGGATCGCATTCTTAACGGCGAACTGGCCTCGGGCCAGCGCCTGGTCGAAGTCAAGCTCTCCGAGGAGTTGGGGGTGTCGCGCATGCCCGTGCGCGAAGCCCTGCGCCTGCTCGCCGCCGAAGGGCTGGTGAAGGTCGAACCCCGACTGGGCGCCTCCGTCACCAGCTACACACCGGAACAGGCTCGCGAGATG
>JAYNNS010000240.1:1935-4711 GCA_038112835.1 Curvibacter sp.
CACTGGAAGCGCTGAACGCAAAGCTCGCAGCACGGCGCAAGGACCCCGAGCAGATCGCCGAGCTGCAGGCCATTCTGGCCAACGGCATGGCGCTGAGCAGCTCCGGCAACACTGCGGAGCTGGCGGAAAAGAACCGTCAATTCCACGACGCCCTCGGCAATGTCGCAGCAAACACTGTCCTGAGCGAGATGATGCGTTCGCTGCGGGAACGGACCTCCCTGCTGTTCGCCCCCTATAACCAACGGCCGGGCCGCGCCCAGCAGAACTGGGAAGAGCACGCAGCCATCCTGCGCGCAGTGATTGCCGGCGACAGCGAACTGGCCGCGCTGTTGGCAGAACGGCATGTCTACAACGCCGCCCAGATGCATCAGGACAACTGAGCACTGCCTCCAGGCATACCTTGCCGCGTCGGTGCCAGGCTCGCAGCCCCTGGAAGCAGAGCCCCCTACCGCCGCTCATCCACCGCCAGCCCCCGCCGCCGGCCCGGCCAGCTGCCGTGGGCCACGAAGATGGTGCCCATGACCAGCATGTCCACCGCCAGCTGCGCGCCGTGCTGCTCCAGCGGCAGCCAGGGCGCACGCAGGCCCTCGTAGTGGGTGACCGACTGCGCCATGTGCATGCCCACCAACGCATTCCAGGGCGCCAGGCCGGGAGCGGTCCACTTGAGGCCGGTGGCCACGATACGCGCGCCCGGGCGCAGATGGCGCAACAGGTGCGCCAGGGCCTGCGGGCTTTGCAGGATGTCGTGGGTGAAATGCAGCAGCACCGCGTCGGCCTGCTGCGGCAGCAGCGCCACTTCGGCTGCCGCGCATTGCAGCTGCACATTGCCCCAGCCGGCACGCTGCACTCGCTGGCGCGCCTGGGCCAGCATCTCGGGGCTGAGGTCCACGCCGAGCACGCGCCCGGCCGGCCCTACGGCCGCGCGCAGCATGGGCAGGCTCATGCCCGTGCCGCAGCCCAGGTCCAGCACCACCTGGCCGGGGCGCAGCTGCAGATGCTCCACCGCCATGCGCCGGATGAATTCGTAGGGCGCGAGCTGCAGTTCGTAGCTGCCGGCCCGCCAGCCATACAGCGCACGGGCTGTGGCGTGCTCGTCATCGGGCTGGGGCCCGGGACGGGTCTCCTCGGTCATGGGATCTCCTTGCGGCAAGCAGACCGGTCCCAACGACCGGTGCCCGGCCCCGAGGGTACTCCTTTTGGAGCCCTCCATCCTGACAGCCCCGGCTGGCCGCGGGGCTCTGCACAGCCCGCCCGCCGGCGACTGCCGTGTGAGCGCAGGAAGACGGCCGGCCTATTGCAGAAAGGCACGCACCGGCTCCAGCGTAGCCGCCGGGTCTTCCTCCTGCGGCACATGGCCCAGGCGGTCGAACAGCACCAGCCTGGAGCCGGCGATGTCGCGCGCGAAACGCTCTCCCCAGACCGGCGGGATCAGCCGGTCCTGCCCGCCCCAGAGGATGAGCGTGGGAAGTTTCAGATCCTTGATGTCGGCCTCGCGCCCGCTGTGGCGCTGGATCAGGCGCTGGCGCTGGGCCGCGCGATTGCCTGCGCGGCGCGCCATGTCGCTGTAGTGCGCCACCAGCTCGGGCGTCACGCGCGCCGGATCGCCGTAGACGCTGCGCAGGGACTGCTCCATCAGGCCTGGCGGCAGCAGATTGCGCATCAGCGGCTGCAGCGCCGGCAGGCCCGCCACGCGAAAGCCCAGCGGCACCGAGCGCGACTCGAAGGCATAGCCCGCCGCATCCACCAGGATCAGGCGCGTGACCCGCTGCGGGTAGGCATGCGCCACGGCCCAGGCCACCTCGCCGCCCAGGGAATTGCCGCCGATCACGAAACGCTGCACGCCCAGCTTGTCCATCAGCGCCGCGACGAAGCGCACATAGACCGCCATGCTGTAGTCGTTGGCCGGATTCGGCCCCGTGAGGCCGAAGCCCGGCAGGTCGAAGCGGATCACGCGACGCGTCCGGCGCAACCCGGCAGCCCAGCCCTCCCAGGTGTGCAGGCTGGCCGCGGTGCCGTGCACCAGCACGATGGGCTCGGGGTCGGTGCGCGGGCCCTCGTCGCGCACATGGACCTGCAGGCCGTCGAGCGCGATGAACTGCGAGGGCGGCTGCGCCCAGCGCGCCTTGAGCGGCTCCACCGGCAGATCGGGCGCCCAGGCCCAGGCGATGAAGACGCCCGCCAGCAGCACACAGACCAGCAACAGGACGGCCAGGAGACGCAGCAGTGTTTTCATGGCGAGGACAGCAGGGCGTGGGGACACCGGCAGTCTAGGGCGGGTCCATGACCCGGCCGTGTCACCCGCCCGACAGATTCCTGAAGACCTGCCGCGCCAGCGCGCGCCAGAAGTCCGCGCCCGAGTGCGCCTCGGCCAGCCGGGCGATATCGACGTAACCCTTGTGCAGGATGACGCCGATGATCAGGGCCAGCAGCGCAATCGCCAGCCACTGCAGCGCGGTCTTGAAGCGCGCCTCAGCGCGGGATGGCATAGGTGCCCACCGCATGGGCCACGGGCTCGTCCGAGCCCTCGGAATACAGCGTCACCTCGCCCACGGCCAGCGTGCGGCCCAGCTTGAGCAGCTTGCAGACCCCGATGATGTCGCGGTCGCCCGCAGGCTTGCGCATGAAGTTGAAGCTCAGGCTGGTCGTCACCGCCAGCGGCACGATGCCGATCTCGCCCAGGATGGCCACATAGAGCGCCACATCCGCCGTGGCCATCATCACCGGCCCGGAGACCGTGCCCCCGGGCCGCAACTCAGCCTGGCCCACGGTGTGGCGG
>JAYNNS010000241.1:0-2248 GCA_038112835.1 Curvibacter sp.
CAGCGCGCGCAGGCCGAAAACGAGATGCGCCTCGAGGCCAAGGCCCAGGCCAAGCTGGCCGACCTGCCCGCCCACAGCCAGCACACCGACCCGGTGGTGCTGGAGCAAAAGCGCGCCGTGATCGAGGCCGCGCTGGCACGGGCCCGCGCCCGCCGCGAGGGTGGCGGCTGAAACGGCTCAGGCCGCGACCAGGTTCTTGTAGACCCCGCAGCCCACGTACAGGTCGTCGACCTGCAGCACATAGGACATCTTGGTCTGCACGGCCCCCGTGGCCGGGTTGGTGATGTCGTATTCGACCCAGCCCGGCTCGCGCTCGGCCTGGGCCACGATGGCTTCGAGCAGGCCCTGGCCATCGATGCCCGGGATGTCCTGCACACGCGTGCCCACCTTGGCCGGATTGCCGCCGAAAGCCACGTAGCGGCCCGCGCGGTCGAGGGCGAAGATGTACATGTCTCGGTCGTGGAAGCCCTGGGTCGGATCGGTCAGGCTGCGGATATAGCCCTCGCGCGTGGTCTGGCGGCGGTAATCCACAGCCCGCTGCACCAGGGCCAGGGCCTCGTCGGCCGTGCCCTGCTGCAGGCGGAAGGCCGCCACGGCCTGCGCCAGCGTGGAGGCACGCTGCTCCAGCTTGACGGCCTGCTCCACTGCATGTTCCACCATGGACGCATTGCGCTGCGTGATCTCGTCGAGCTGGCGAATGGCCGCCGTGATCTCGTTGAGCGCGGTGCTCTGCTCGGCACTGGAGACCGAGATCTGCGCCATGCTCTCGGCCACGCCGCGGATGCCCGAGACGATCTCGCCGATGCTGCTGCCGGCCGCGCGGATCTGCGTCACGCTGGTCCCGACCTGCTGCGAGGAGGTGCCGATCAGCTGCCGGATCTCCTTGGCCGACTCGGCGCTGCGCTGCGCGAGCGTGCGTACCTCGGCCGCCACCACGGCGAAACCACGTCCGGCCTCGCCGGCCCGCGCCGCCTCCACGGCCGCATTGAGCGCCAGGATGTTGGTCTGGAAGGCCAGGCCATCGATCACGCCGATGATCTCGTTCATGCGCTGCGCGCTGCCCTGGCTGGCCTCCACCGTGCGCACTGCCTCGGCCATGGCCTGGGCGCCGCGATCGGCCACGTCGCGCACCTGAGCCGCGCGGCTGTTGGCCTGCTGCGTGGTGCCGGCATTGCCCTGCACGGTGCTCGAGAGCTCCTGCACGCTGGCCGAGGTCTGCTCCAGATTGGCCGCCTGCTGCTCGGTGCGGTCCGAGAGCTCGCGGTTGCCGGCCGCCAGGCTCTGGCCCGCATGGGCGACCAGGGCCGAGTTGCTGCGGATGCTGGCCACCATGGACGACAGGCTGCCCACCATGGTCTTGAGGGCGCCTGCCATGGCCGCGACCTCATCGCTGCCCTGCAGCTGGATGGGCTCGCGCAGGTTGCCGCGGGCGGTCTGCTCCATCACATGCATCACACGCCGCAGATCGGCCATGAAGCTGGTGTAGAAGGCGAGCATCAGGTAGGCCAGCGCGGCCAGCACCACCAAGCCGGCGGCCAGGCCCCAGAAGTGGTCGATGCCCAGGGCCAGCAGCACCCCCCCCAGCAGCACCAGCAGCTTGCCGGCCAGCGGCAGGCGGTGCATCAGCCAGATGCCGGGGCCGAGCACACGATTCAGGTATCCCATGACGTATCCATCCGATGGCGGCGCCAGCACATGACGGACGCCCATTTTTAGGTCCGCGCCAGTATAGGGACGGACCTGATGGGTACCTTACGGGGTTTGCACCTATCAAGAAAGTCCGGCGATGACCTCGGGGGGCGCCTGCACGAGTTCGATCAGCACACCTTCGCCCGAAACCGGGAATTCTTCACTGGATTTCGGATGCAGGAAGCAGATGTCGTGGCCCGCCGCGCCCTTGCGGATGCCGCCGGGCGCGAAGCGCACGCCCCGGGCCGTGAGCCATTCGACCGCCCGGGGCAGGTCGTCGATCCACAGGCCCACGTGGTTGAGCGGCGTGGTGTGCACGGCCGGCTTCTTCTCGGGATCCAGCGGCTGCATGAGATCGACCTCGACCGCGTGCACGCCCTGCCCCATGGCGCAGATGTCCTCGTCCACGTTCTCGCGTTCGCTGCGGAAGGTGCCGGTGAGCTGCAGGCCCAGCATCTCGACCCAGAGCTTCTGCAGCCGGGTCTTGTCGGGACCACCGATCGCGATCTGCTGGATGCCCAGCACCCTGAAAGGCCGGGGGGTGCCTTTCATTTCTCGA
>JAYNNS010000241.1:2258-4692 GCA_038112835.1 Curvibacter sp.
TGTCGGGAAAGCGTGGTGAAGCTGGCATCGGCATTACGCTTCACAAGCATGAACAGGGCGCACGCTGGTGTGTGTTCGCAAAGCCGGCGCGCAAATGCCGGCCTGATGATGTGATTATGTTCGGGCCTGACTTTGCTGCGCGGGTTCAAGGGCGCGCGACATCATTCGAACTCCACAATGGGCTGGTCCACGCTGAGCGATTCGCCCTTGCCGGCCAGCACCTTGGCCACCACGCCGTCGGCCGCGGCAAACAGCACGTTCTCCATCTTCATGGCCTCGATCACGGCCACCCGCTCGCCGGCCTGTACCTTCTGGCCCGGCTGCACAGCCACGTCGACCAGCAGGCCCGGCATGGGCGAGAGCACGTAGCGACTCATGTCCGGCGGCGCCTTGTGCGGCATCAGACGGTGCAGCTCGGCCATGCGCGGGGAAATCACCAGCGCGTCGATCTTGGTGCCGTTGTGCTGCAGGCGCAGCGCCAGCGGGTTCTTGGGCGTGCCGCGCTCGACCTGGGTGGTGAAAGGCTGACCGTTGACCGTGCCGGCGATGATCACGTCGTTGAGGCGCGAATTGCTGACGATCTCGTAGCTCTGGCCGGCCACGCGCACGCGTGCCTTGCCGGTTTCACCCACGAACTCGTCCACATGCACCGGGGTATGGATGTGCTGGCCATCGGCCGCCAGCGTGATCACCACATAGTCCTTGCCCGCATCCACCGCGTAGCCCGGCAGCTGGCCGGTGATCGTCGTCGTGCGCTCACGCGACTTGCGGCGCACGAAGGCCGCCAGCGCGACGAGGAAACTCGGATCCTCGTGCGGCACATCCTCCGACGAGAAGCCCTTGCCGTAGTGCTGGGCGATGAAGCCGGTGTTGAAGCGGCCGGCCACGAAGTCCGGGTGCGCCAGCAGCGCGGCCTGGAAGGGGATGTTGGAGCTGATGCCGCGGATCACGAAGCCGTTGAGCGCCTCGCGCATCTTGGCGATCGCCTCATTCCGGTCCTTGCCGTGCACGATGAGCTTGGCGATCATCGAGTCGTAGTACATGGGGATCTCGCCGCCTTCGTGCACGCCGGTGTCGACGCGCACACCCATGAGCGGCTGGGTCTGGCCCTGCCACATGGTCTGTTGCGGCGGGATGAAGCGCACCAGGCGCCCCGTGGACGGCAGGAAATTGCGGAACGGGTCTTCGGCGTTGATGCGGCACTCGATGGCCCAGCCCTGGCGCTGGACGTCGGCCTGCGCCAGCGGCAGCTTCTCGCCCGCGGCCACGCGGATCATCAGCTCCACCAGGTCCAGGCCGGTGATGCACTCGGTGACCGGGTGCTCCACCTGCAGGCGGGTGTTCATCTCGAGAAAGTAGAAATCCTGGTCCTTGCCGACCACGAACTCCACCGTGCCCGCGCTCTGGTACTTCACGGCCCTGGCCAGGGCCACGGCCTGCTCGCCCATGGCCTTGCGCGTGGCCTCGGTGATGAAGGGGCTGGGCGCCTCCTCGATCACCTTCTGGTGACGGCGCTGGATCGAGCACTCACGCTCGTTCAGGTAGATCACGTTGCCGTGGGCGTCGCCCAGCACCTGGATCTCGATGTGGCGCGGCTCCTGCACGAACTTCTCCATGAAGACGCGGTCGTCGCCGAAGCTGTTGCGCGCCTCGTTGCGGCAGGAGCTGAAGCCCTCGAAACACTCCTTGTCGTTATAGGCCACGCGCAGGCCCTTGCCACCGCCACCGGCGCTGGCCTTGATCATCACGGGGTAGCCGATCTTCTGCGCGATCTGCACCGCCTCTTCCGGCGACTGGATGGGCTCGTTGTGGCCGGGAATGGTGCTGACCCTGGCCTCGTTGGCCAGTTTCTTGGAGGCGATCTTGTCGCCCATGGCGGCGATGGAGTAGTGCTTGGGCCCGATGAAGACCAGCCCCTCCTCCTCCACGCGCCTGGCGAAGTCCTCGTTCTCGGACAGAAAGCCGTAGCCGGGGTGGATGGCCTGGGCGCCGGTCTGCCTGGCGGCGGCGATGATCTTGTCGGCCACGAGGTAGGACTCGCGCGAAGGCGCAGCACCCAGCAGCACGGACTCGTCGGCCAACATCACATGGCGGGCATCACGGTCGGCTTCGGAATACACGGCCACCGTGGCGATGCCCATCTTCTTGGCGGTCGCGATGACGCGGCAGGCGATTTCCCCGCGATTGGCAATCAGAATTTTCTTGAACATGATGTGATCTCCTCGGGACCCTTACAGCGGAATGTTCCCGTGCTTGCGCCAAGGGTTCTCCAGCTTTTTATCTTTGAGCATCACCAGGGACCGGCAGATGCGCTTGCGCGTCTCGTGCGGCTGGATCACGTCGTCGATGTAACCGCGCGCGCCGGCGACGAAGGGATTGGCGAAGCGGGCCTTGTACTCGGCTTCCTTGGCGGCCAGCTTGGCCGGGTCGCCCT
>JAYNNS010000242.1:0-682 GCA_038112835.1 Curvibacter sp.
CCGGGTTTGGGGGGGTTGGCCGGGTGTCCGTTTTATGTCGACCGCCGGGATGAGGGCCAAGTGCCACGCCGGTGCGAGTTGGCTCCAGCGAAGGGTTAGGCCGCACTTTCACTCTCACGATTGCCAAGGCTTGGAAGCTGGACTCCTGCGACTATGTCGTCACCGGCCTTCATCAGTAGGGCCCAATTGGCCTTCACTTCTTCGGCATCGACTCGCGCCCGTGTAAGTTCACGATGCGATGACGCGGCGAAGTATGCGCGATTGAAGGAGTCGCGAGCCTCCGCGCCCAGATACAGGCAGTTCTTCTCCCACCAGTCCTGACACTCGAGGACGAGCGTGTGAACGCCTTCGGAATGCGCAGCACCAATGAGGCGTCTCCAGAGCGTGAAAGCCTCCTGATGAGCTGCAAGGCGTCGCTCGACGGCAGCCAAGCGAAGTTGTTGTTGGGCTCTCAGTTGTTCGAGCACCAAGGCATTCTGATGTTCAAGTTCCTTGAGGCGCGTGGAGTACAGCTCCTTGACGTCCTCGACCTGCTTCGTGATCGCCGCAATGTCTTCCTTGGTGGCGAGGTTCTTGCCCTTCTCGTTCAGATACGAAGGAAAGAACCAACGCCAAAGAAGGAGCGCGACCCCTGCGGTGAGAACCAAGAGAGCTGCAACGAGTAGTTCGAACATGAATACGC
>JAYNNS010000242.1:692-1209 GCA_038112835.1 Curvibacter sp.
ATACGCGTGGCGTTGCTTGTGCGGCCTATCGTTCAAGGTAACTTGCCCGCGGAGGGAGGCGCTGTAAGCCCGGACCGCCCCGATGGTGCTGGTGGCTCAGGCCAAGCTTACAGCGTCTGCCGTAGCGGGTCAGGTTCACCGAGGGGTTAGGTCTCAGTTAGGCACCGTCAGAAAGGTGTTTACGACTACTATGGCAAAGAATGACAGCTAGTGTAATCCGCGAAACCCGGCATCCTCGTTGATGCTTGAACGTGACGCTTTCCGTCGGTCGAGAGGCCGCTCCGGGTCGAAAGTGGACTAAACCACCAATCACGCCAACAAGGCCCGCGCATGATGCGCAAAGTGATCTGCCATGAAACTCGCGATGAAGTAATAGCTGTGGTCATAACCCGCATGGCGGCGCAGCGTCAGCGGGTGACCCGCCGCCGCACAGGCCGTCTCCAGCAGCTCGGGCCGCAGCTGTTTGCGCAGAAACTCGTCGGTCTCGCCCTGGTCCACGAGGATGGGCAGGCGCTCG
>JAYNNS010000242.1:1219-1664 GCA_038112835.1 Curvibacter sp.
CAGGGCGGTGACGAGGGCGCCGTGGCCGCCCATGCTGTGGCCGAAGATGCCGCGTGCGTCGGTGGCGGGGAAGTTCTGCTCGATGAGCGCGGGCAGTTCCTGGGCCACGTAGTCGGCCATGCGGTAGTGCTGGGACCAGGGGGCTTGCGTGGCATTGAGGTAGAAGCCTGCGCCTTCGCCCAGGTCGTACGTGTCTTCATTGGGCACACCGGGGCCGCGCGGGCTGGTGTCCGGGGCGACTAGGATGAAGCCGTGGCGGGCGGCGTGCTCCTGCGCGCCGGCCTTGGTGATGAAGGTCTGCTCGTTGCAGGTCAGGCCCGCAAGGTAATAGAGCACGGGGCATTTCTGCCCGTCCACGGCGGCCGGCGGCAGGTAGACGCCGAACTTCATCTCACAGCCCAGCGTGGTGGAGAGGTGTTTCCAGACTTCCTGGCGGCCGCCCAAG
>JAYNNS010000242.1:1674-4689 GCA_038112835.1 Curvibacter sp.
CGTGGCGCTCGACGCGGTTCATTCTTCTCTTCTCCTCGTGCTTCAGTAATGGATGACGGTACGGATGGATTGGCCTTCGTGCATCAGGTCGAAGGCCTCGTTGATGTCCTTGAGTTCGCGCGTGTGGGTGACGAAGGGTTCGAGCTGGATCTCGCCCTTCATGGCCTCTTCCACCATGCCCGGCAGCTGCGAGCGGCCCTTGACGCCGCCGAAGGCCGTGCCCAGCCAGCGCCGGCCGGTGACGAGCTGGAAGGGCCGCGTGCTGATCTCCTGCCCCGCGCCGGCCACGCCGATGATGACGCTCTGGCCCCAGCCGCGGTGCGCGCACTCCAGCGCGGCGCGCATGACGTTGACGTTGCCGATGCACTCGAAGGAATGGTCCACGCCCCAGGTGGTCATCTCCACGATGACCTGCTGGATGGGCTTGTCGTAATCCTTGGGGTTGAGGCAGTCGGTGGCGCCGAAGGTGCGGGCCAGCTCGAACTTGCCGGGGTTGGTGTCGATGGCAATGATGCGGCCCGCCTGGGCCTGCTTGGCGCCCTGGATCACCGCCAGGCCGATGCCGCCCAGGCCGAACACGGCCACGGTGTCGCCGGGCTGCACCTTGGCGGTGTTCTTCACCGCGCCCAGGCCCGTGGTGACGCCGCAGCCCAGCAGGCAGACCTGCTCGTGATTGGCTTCGGGGTTGATCCTGGCCAGCGAGACCTCGGCCACCACGGTGTATTCGCTGAAGGTGGAGCAGCCCATGTAGTGATAGACAGGCTGGCCGTTGTAGGAGAAGCGCGTGGTGCCGTCGGGCATCACGCCCTTGCCCTGGGTGGCGCGCACGGCCACGCAGAGGTTGGTCTTGCCGCTCTTGCAGAACAGGCACTCGCCGCATTCGGCGGTGTAGAGCGGAATCACGTGGTCGCCCGGCTTCACGCTGGTGACGCCCTCGCCCACCTCCACCACCACGCCCGCGCCCTCGTGGCCCAGCACGGCGGGGAAGAGCCCTTCGGGGTCGTCACCGCTCAGGGTGAAGGCATCGGTGTGGCAGACGCCGGTGTGCGTGATCTTCACCCGCACCTCGCCTTTCTTCGGCGGCGCCACGTCGATCTCGACGATCTGCAGCGGTTGACCGGCGGCAAAGGCCACGGCGGCGCGTGATTTCATGAGGGACATCCTTCTTGTACGGAAAACTGAGCCGCGATTGTCGGCCAGATGCGGCCGCGCCATCCCGCGCGGCGGCGATAACCCTGTTCGAGCGCCGCACGGCTTGACGAGCGCCTAAAATCCGTCCCTCCCATGCTCAAATTCGACCTACTCAAGACCGAAGGCCAGGCGCGCCGCGGCCGCCTCACGCTCAACCACGGCGTGGTGGAAACGCCCATCTTCATGCCCGTGGGCACCTACGGCACGGTCAAGGGCGTGATGCCGCGCAGCCTGGAGGACATGGGCGCGCAGATCATCCTGGGCAACACCTTCCACCTCTGGATGCGTCCGGGCCTGGACATCATGCAGGGCTTCGGCGGTCTGCACGGCTTCGAGCAGTGGCACAAGCCCATCCTCACGGATTCGGGCGGCTTCCAGGTCTGGAGCCTGGGCGCCATGCGCAAGATCAGCGAGGAAGGCGTGCACTTCGCCTCGCCGGTCAACGGCGACAAGCTCTTCATGTCGCCCGAGGTCTCGATGCAGATCCAGACCATCCTCAACAGCGACATCGTGATGCAGCTCGACGAGTGCACGCCCTACTGGCAGGGCGAGAAGGGCAGCGGCCACATCACCAACGAGGCCGAGGCGCGCCAGAGCATGGAGCTGAGCCGGCGCTGGGCGCTGCGCTCCAAGGCCGAGTTCGAGCGGCTGGAGAACCCCAACGCGCTGTTCGGCATCGTGCAGGGCGGCATGTTCGAGCACCTCAGACTGGAATCGCTGGAGGCGCTGGTCGAGATGGATTTCCCGGGCTATGCCGTGGGCGGCGTGAGCGTGGGCGAGCCCAAGGAGCTCATGAACCAGATCATGGCCCACACGCCGCACCGCCTGCCGGCGCACAAGCCGCGCTACCTCATGGGCGTGGGCACGCCGGAAGACCTGGTGCTGGGCGTGCAGTGCGGCGTGGACATGTTCGACTGCGTGATGCCCACGCGCAATGCGCGCAACGGCACCCTCTTCACGCGCCACGGCGACCTGAAAGTGCGCAACGCGCGCCACAAGGCCGACCCGCAGCCCATCGACCCCACCTGCACCTGCTACGCCTGCGCGGGCACGAGCGGCGTGAGCTGGGACGCTGGCGGACGCGCCGGTTTCAGCCGCGCCTACCTGCACCACCTGGACCGCTGCGGCGAGATGCTGGGCCCCATGCTGAGCACGGTGCACAACCTGCACTACTACCTCCACCTCATGCAGGAAGTGCGCGCCGCGCTGGACGCGGGCACTTTTGCCACCGTCGTGCAGCGCTTCCACGCCGAGCGCGCGCGCGGGGTGTAATACAGACCGCCCCCCTGAGGCGCTGCGCGCCTCCGTGTCATGGCCGGAGGCCATGACTCTTCGGTCTGTCCAGACCTGCGCAGGCAGCTCTGGAGCCGCAGCCCTCAGCCCCAAAGGGGGACAACGCCAGTGGCCCGGCAAAGCCGGCTCCACGGCGTTCCGCGCATGAAACCCCGCAGTACGTTTGTAAGAATTTCGCCCCCGCCTCGACTGAAGTTGCAGGCGGGGCCGGTGGTCGGCCCCGTATCTCAACGGAGACCCGTCCATGAAATCCCTGCGTCATATCCTGGCCACGCTGGCCCTGCTGCTGAGTCTGGGCAGCGCCCACGCGCTCAACATCCAGCCCTACAGCCCCGCCGCGCTACAGGCCGCCCAACAGGCCGGCCAGCCCGTGGCCCTGCATTTCCACGCCGACTGGTGCCCCACCTGCCGCGCGCAGGACAAGGTGTTCCAGTCCTTCAAGGGTGACGCCGGTCTGCCCCTGACCCTGCTGGTGGTGAACTACGACAAGGAGCGCGAACTCAAGCGCGAGCTCAAGGTGCGCGCGCAGTC
>JAYNNS010000243.1:0-4677 GCA_038112835.1 Curvibacter sp.
GACTTCCACCGTGAGCTGCGCAAAGGCGACCGCTATTCCGTGGTCTACGAGGTGCTCGAAGGCGACGGTGAACCGCTGCGCGCCGGCCGCGTGCTCAGCGCCGAATTCACCAATGCCGGCACCACTTTCCAGGCCCTGTGGTTCAACGAAGCCAGCGCCGCTGCGCAGGACGAAGGCCGGCCGACCCAGGGCCGCGGCGGTTACTACAACCTGGAAGGCCAGAGCCTCAAGCGCGCCTACCTGGCTTCTCCGCTGGCCTTCTCGCGCGTGACCAGCGGCTTCAAGATGCGCTTCCACCCCATTCTGCAGACCTGGCGCGCCCACCTGGGTGTGGACTATGCCGCGCCCACCGGCACGCCGGTGCGCAGCGTGGGCGACGGCGTGGTCGACTTCGCGGGCGCCCAGGGCGGCTACGGCAACGTGGTCTTCGTCCGCCACCGCAACAACCATGTCACGGTCTATGCCCACCTGAGCCGCATCCAGGTGAAGAAGGGCCAGCGCATCGAACAGGGCCAGACCCTCGGTGCCGTCGGGGCCACCGGGTGGGCCACCGGCCCGCACCTGCATTACGAATTCCGCATCAACGGCCGGCACGAAAACCCGCTGACCATCGCGCGCCGCAGCGAATCGGTACCGGTCTCGCCCGCCGCCCGGCCGGCCTTCAACCGCATGGCCGAACAGGCACGCCGCCAGCTCGCGGCGGCTGAACTGCTGCTCGCCGCCCGCTGACCCCTCACACATGCCTGCGCTCTACATCGGCCTGATGTCCGGCACCTCGCTGGACGGGGTGGATGGTGTGCTGGCCGACTGCGGCGCCCCGGGCGTCCGCGTCCTGCACCACGCCTGGCGTCCCTTCCCGTCCGAACTCGCCGCCGAGCTGTTGGCGCTCAACCGCCCGGAAGGCCGCGACGAGCTGCACCGCGCCGCCCTGGCCGCCAACGCCCTGGTGCGGCTCTACGCCCAGGTGGTGGCCGACCTGCTGCAGGCCGGCGCCCTGCCGGCCACGCAGGTGCGTGCCATCGGCGCCCACGGCCAGACCGTGCGCCACCGGCCCGGCAGCTTCGACGGCACGGGCTACACCCTGCAGCTCAACAACCCGGCCTTGCTGGCCGAGCTCAGCGGCATCCCCGTCGTGGCGGATTTCCGCAGCCGCGACGTGGCCGCTGGCGGCCAGGGCGCCCCGCTGGTCCCCGCCTTCCACCAGGCCGTCTTCGGCCGCCCGGGGCAGGCCGTGGCCGTGCTCAACATCGGTGGCATCTCCAACCTCTCGCTGCTGCTGCCCGAGCGCGTGCTGGGCTTCGACTGCGGCCCGGGCAACGCCCTGCTCGACCACTGGTGCCGGCAGCACACGGGGCAGGCCTATGACGCGGCCGGCCAGTGGGCCGCCAGCGGCCAGGTGCACACCGCCCTGCTGCAGGACTTGCTGCAGGAACCCTATTTCGAACAGGTCCCGCCCAAGAGCACGGGACGCGATCTTTTCCACGCCGACTGGCTGGTCCGGCAGCTGGCCGCACACGCGCGGATCACCGCGGCCGACGTGCAGGCCACGCTGACCGAGCTCACGGCCCGGGTCTGCGCACGCGACCTGCAGCGCCATGCGCCGGACTGCCGGCAACTCTATGTCTGCGGCGGCGGCGCGCTCAACCTGGAACTCATGCGGCGCCTGCGGGCGAATTTGCCCGGCGTGAAGGTGGGAGGTTCGGAGGCTGCCGGCCTGCCCCCGCTGCAGGTCGAGGCGGCCGCCTTCGCCTGGCTGGCACACAAGGCGCTGGCGCACGAAACCGGCAGCCTGCCAAGCGTCACGGGCGCCCGAGGCGCCCGTGTGCTGGGTGCGATCTACCCGGCCTGACCGGGCGACACGCCTTCAGACGGAGAACGAGGAACCGCAGCCGCAGGTGGTGGTGGCGTTCGGATTCTTGATCACGAACTGCGCGCCCTGCAGGTCTTCCTTGTAGTCGATCTCGGCGCCCACCAGGTACTGGTAGCTCATGGCGTCGATCAGCAGGGAGACGCCGTTCTTGGTCATGGTGGTGTCGTCCTCGTTGGCCACCTCGTCGAAGGTGAAGCCGTACTGGAAGCCCGAGCAGCCACCGCCCTGCACGAAGACACGCAGCTTGAGGTCGGGGTTGCCCTCCTCGGCGATCAGCTCGGCCACCTTGGCGGCGGCGCTGTCGGTGAAGAGGATGGGAGCGGGCATCTCGGTCTGGATGGATTCGGCAACGGCGCTCATGAGAACACTCCGGATAAAAAGAAACTGTCCGAATAGTACACCAAGCCGCTCAGGAATTCAGGCGCAGCAGCAGTACCCACGTCGCCGGCCGGGCCGCCGCCCGCCTCAGTTGTTGGCGGCCAGCTTGAGCGTGGGCTTGTCTTCCATCATGGCCGGGCTGGGACGCAGCAGGCCCGCAATGATGGCGCCCTGGTGCATCTCCAGCGAGGTGTAGTAGACATCGCCCTCGATGCGCGCCTTGGGCTGCAGCTCCAGCATGCGGCGGGCATAGACCGGCCCCTTGACCGTGCCGTTGACGATGATGTGGTCGGCATGCACCTCGCCCGTGATCGAGGCGGTCTCGGAGATCACCAAGATGCTGTTCTTCTCGTCGCTGGAACGCACGTCCCCGACGACGGAGCCGTCGACACGCAGACCATCGGTGAAGTGGACGTGGCCCTCGATATGGTTGCCATCGGCGATCAGACTGCGGATGGCGGGCTGCTTTTTCTGGCTGAACATCTGGATTTCCCCAACAGGCGTGGTTACAACTTGATCGACTGGACGGCCTTGACCACATTGCCATCCATGACCCGGACACTGACCCCCTTGAGCAGGGTCTGGGGCGGCAGGTCGAACACGCCTTCGGCGCGGGCGTACTGTCGCAGCTTAATCGCTTGCGGCCCCTCGGGCAAGGTCGAGGACCAGGGCCGGCCGGCCTGCAGGCCGGTGAAACTGAGCTCGAGCCGGCCATTGAATTCCGGCGCGTTCTTCAGCGGCTGGATCACGAGCACCTGCCATTTGACCTGGCGGCCATCCTGCACCTCGGCCTGCAGGCCGCGGATGGCCAGGCCCTCGGTGCCCACGGTGGGGATCAGCTTCTCGAAGAAGCCCAGGTCGTCACGTAGGCGCTGGTTCTCGACTTCGAGCTGGCGGTTGAGCGCCGTCAGGCTTTCCTGTGCGGCCTTCTCGGTCGTCATCAGCGTGGTCGAGGTGTTGGCCAGGGCCAGCGCCTTGTCGCGCTCCTCCTTCATGACCTCGAGCTCGCGCCGCAGGTCGACCACCTCACGCTCCAGGCGCGTGAGCTCCTGCACCCGGTTGTCGTCGATGCCGGCGATCTCCTTGCCGAACTCGAAGGCCCACAGGGCGATGGCGGCGCAGAAGCCAAACACCACCGCCGCACCGATCCAGCGCAAGGGCCAGGGCAGGGCACTGCGCACCGCCATCCGCGGGGCACTGACCGTCAGGCGGCGGAGCAGCAGTTTCATTCGCATAAGCGGACGAGTCTAGCAGCCAGAAAGAGCAAGGCCGCCGGAATTTCCATCCCGGCGGCCTTGGCTTTGCAACAGTTTGTTGCCCTTGCGGGCAACACAGGCTTAGCGCTTGCTGAACTGCTTGCGGCGACGTGCGGAGTGCAGGCCGACCTTCTTGCGCTCGACCTCGCGGGCGTCGCGGGTCACGAAGCCGGCTTGCGACAGCGCGGGCTTCAGGGACGCGTCGTAGTCGATCAGGGCGCGCGTGATGCCGTGGCGGGTCGCGCCGGCCTGGCCGGACTCACCGCCGCCGTGCACATTGACCTGCACGTCGAAGGTCTCGGCGTGGTTGGTCAGCAGCAGCGGCTGCTTGGCGATCATGATCGAGGTCTCGCGGCCGAAATATTCCTGGATATCCTTGCCGTTGACCGTGATCTTGCCGGTGCCTTTTTTCAGAAACACGCGGGCGACGCTGGACTTGCGACGGCCGGTGCCATTGTTCCATTCACCAATCATCTCAAGGCTCCTTTAGATTTCCAGCGCCTTGGGCTGCTGGGCGGTGTGGGGATGCTCGGCACCGCCATACACCTTGAGTTTCTTGATCATGGCGTAGCCCAGGGGACCCTTGGGCAGCATGCCTTTGACGGCCTTCTCCAGCGCGCGGCCGGGGTGCTTGGCCTGCATGTCGCGGAAGTTGGTGGCGTAGATGCCGCCCGGGAAACCCGAGTGGCGGTAATAGACTTTGTCGAGCGACTTGGTGCCGGTCACGCGCAGCTTGGCTGCGTTGACGACGACAATGAAGTCACCGGTATCGACGTGAGGCGTATAAATGGCCTTGTGCTTGCCGCGCAGACGGAGGGCAACTTCGCTGGCTACCCGTCCGAGCACCTTGTCGGTGGCGTCAATCACAAACCACTCATGCGTCACGTCAGCGGGTTTGGCGCTGATCGTTTTGGTCATGAGTTTTCTCTTCAGAGAGGGTTTGGCGGGCCCTTTTCCACGGTCGGCGTTCCTCTTGCGGGAATCTCTTAGGTGGTGAGTTCAAGCTTCGCCGCGGGGCCACAAAAGCGCTGCGAAGCCCGCCATTATACAAATTTGCGGCTGTCGCGCCTGTTTTTCTGCGCCACCCCGTCGCACCGGGCTCATTCTCCCGGCACCAGGCTGCGCTGCCGGCTTTCCACGCACACGGGGTGCTTGGCATTCTCGGGCCGGAGA
>JAYNNS010000244.1:0-2459 GCA_038112835.1 Curvibacter sp.
CGCCGGGGCCGTAGCCCAGTTCGCGCAGGATGGCTGCGCTGTGCTGGCCGACGGCGGGAATCGGGTCCATGCGCACGTCGGCAGCGTCGGGAGCGCCCGGGGGCAGCAGCGCGGGCACGGGGCCCGCGGGCGTGTCCACCTGGATCCAGCGGCGACGCGCCGCGAGCTGCGGATGGGCCCAGAGGTCAGCCATGGTGTTGACCTGGGCATTGGCGATGCCCGCGGTCTCGAGCCGCTCGATCACATCGGCCGCCGTCAGCGGGCCGAAGGCGGCCTCGATCAGCGCCTTCACCTCGGCACGCGCGGCTGAGCGCTTGGCGTTGGCGTCGAAGCGCGGATCGGTCGCCAGCGCAGGCTGGCGCAGCACCTTCTCGCAGAACACGGCCCATTCGCGCTCGTTCTGCAGGCCCAGCATCACGCTCTTGCCGTCGCCGGCCAGGAAGGGGCCGTAGGGATAGATGGTGGCGTGCGAGGCACCGGCGCGCGCGGGCGGGGCCGCGCCCTCGTAGGCGTAGTACAGGGGAAAGCTCATCCACTCGGCCATGCTCTCCAGCATGGAGACGTCGATGCGCCGGCCCTTGCCGGTGCGGCCGCGCTCGATCAGCGCCGTGAGGATGTTGCTGTAGGCGTACATGCCGGCGGCGATGTCGGCGATGGAGCAGCCGGCCTTGGCCGGCTCGTCCGGCGTGCCGGTGACGGAGAGGAAACCCGCCTCGCTCTGGATCAGCAGGTCGTAGGCCTTCTTGTCGCGGTAGGGGCCGCTGTCGCCATAGCCCGAGATGTCACAGACGATGAGGCGCGGGTACCTGGCGTGCAGGGCCTCGAAGCTCAGGCCCATGCGCGCGGCCGCGCCCGGCGCGAGGTTCTGCACCAGCACATCGGCCTGGGCCAGCAGCCGGTCCATGATCTCGCCCGCCTGCGCGTGCTTGAGGTCCAGCGCCAGGCTTTCCTTGGAGCGGTTGGTCCAGGTGAAGTGCGAGGACAGGCCCTTGACGCGGCTGTCGTAGCCGCGCGCGAAGTCGCCGACCTCGGGACGTTCGACCTTGATGACGCGCGCGCCCTGGTCGGCGAGCTGGCGGGAACAGAAAGGGGCGGCGATCGCGTGCTCGAGCGCGACGACGGTGATGCCACTCAATGGTTTCATGAGAAGAGACGCAAGGTTTCAGAAACTCCGGGGCAGGCCCAGGATGTGCTCGGCGACATACGAGAAGATCATATTGGTGGAGATCGGCGCCACCTGGTAGAGCCGCGTCTCGCGGAACTTGCGCTCGATGTCGTACTCGCAGGCGAAACCGAAGCCGCCATGGGTCTGCAGGCAGACGTTGGCGGCTTCCCAGCTGGCCTTGGCCGCGAGGTACTTGGCCATGTTCGCCTCCGCGCCGGCGTTCTGGTGCGCGTCGATCTTCTCGCAGGCCTTCCAGCGCATGAGGTTGGCGGCTTCGAGCTCAATGAACGCTTCCGCGATGGGGAACTGCACGCCCTGGTTCTGGCCGATGGGGCGGCCGAAGACCACGCGCTCGCCAGCGTACTTGCGCGCGCGGTCGATGAACCAGTAGCCGTCGCCGATGCACTCGGCCGCGATCAGCGTGCGCTCGGCGTTGAGGCCGTCGAGCAGGGTCTTGAAACCCTTGCCCTCTTCACCGAGCAGGTTTTCCTCGGGGATCTCGAGGTTGTCGAAGAAGAGTTCATTGGTCTCGTGGTTGACCATGTTGAGGATGGGACGCACGGTGAGGCCGTTCCCCACGGCCTGGTGCAGATCGACCAGGAAGCAGGACAGGCCCTCGGAGCGTTTCTTCACCTGGTCGGCCGGCGTGGTGCGCGCCAGCAGGATCATGAGGTCGCTGTGCTGGATGCGCGAGATCCAGACCTTCTGGCCGTTGATGACCCAGCGGCCGTCCTTGCGCACGGCGGTGGTCTTGAGTTGGGTGGTGTCGCTGCCCGTGGTGGGCTCGGTCACGCCCATGGACTGGATGCGCAGCTCGCCGGTGGCGATCCGGGGCAGGAACTTCTCCTTCTGCGCCTGCGAACCGCTGCGCACGATGGCATTCATCACGTACATCTGGCCGTGGCAGGCGCCGGAGTTGCCGCCCGAACGGTTGATCTCTTCCATGATGACCGAGGCCTCGGCCATGGACAGGCCCGAGCCGCCGTACTCCTGCGGGATCAGCGCGGCCATCCAGCCGGCTTTGGTGAGCGCCTCGACGAATTCCTCGGGGTAGCCACGCTGCTCGTCGATCTTGCGATGGTATTCGTCGGGGAACTGGGCGCAGAGGTCGCGCACGGCGTCGCGGATGTCCTGGTATTTATCGGTTGGGTTCATGGTCAAGGAGTCCGGTACTGAAATATCGCCCGTTCGCGTTGAGCCTGTCGAAACGCTGCAGGACGTCGACAGGCTCAACGCGAACGGAGGAGAGCTATTCGACCTCTGCCGTTGCATGCATGGTGAGCCAGCCCTCATG
>JAYNNS010000244.1:2469-4674 GCA_038112835.1 Curvibacter sp.
CTGGCCCTTCCAGGGCAGCCGTGGAACCGGCTTCGCCGGGCCACTGGCTGCGCCCCCTTGAGGGGGAGACGCGCAGCGTCTCGGGGGTGCTTCATATTTCAGCGGTGGCCTGCATGGTGAGCCAGCCCTCGTGGTCGCGGCCCCAGAGCGTGACGGTGTTGCCCTCGCGCTTGCCGCAGACCGTGAAGGGATGGATGTCGAAGGTGGGGCGCACGGCCTTGAAGGCGAAGCGCTTCACCGTGGCCTCGGGCAGGTTGCGGCGCAGCAGGTCCATGAGCAGCGTGGCGATCAGCGGGCCGTGCACGATGAGGCCGGGGTAGCCCTCGACGCCCGTGACGTAGCTGCGGTCGTAGTGGATGCGGTGGCCGTTGAAGGTCAGCGCCGAGTAGCGGAACAGCAGCACGGGGTCGGGCACGATCTCGCGGCGGAACTGCTCGTCGCGCGGCGCGGGCGTGGGCGCGGGCTGTGGTGCATCGGGGGCCGGCGCGTCGCGGTAGACGATGTCGTGCTCCTCGCTCAGCGCCAGACCTTGCGCGTTTGAAAATTCATGGCGCACGCAGACGAAGACCAGCGCGCCACTGCGCCCCTCCTTGACCGTCACATCCTTGATCGTCGAGATCCGCGTGACCGTCTCGCCCACCCGCAGCGGCTGCAGAAAATCGAGCCGGCCACCGGCCCACATGCGGCGCGGCAGGGGCACGGGCGGCAGGAAGCCGCCGCGTCTGGCGTGGCCGTCCTCGCCGATCTCGCCATGGCGCGTGAGCGGCGTGAAATAGATCCAGTGCCACAGCGGCGGCAGCACGGTGCCGGCCTCGGGCGCAGGGTCGTCGCGGTCCAGCGTGGCCGAGAGGGCGGCCACCGGGGTGGGGGTGAGCTGGTCCTGGCGGCTTTCACTGCGGCCGATCCAGGCCCGCAGGGCGGCAGGGTCCAGGGGGGGGGCGGGGCTGTTCATGCGACCGATGATCCGGCATCTCGCGCGGCACGGCCATTCGTTTTTGGCCAAGCAGGCGTTCAGCACTGCTTAACACGGACGGTATCGGAACATTTTTACCCCTCATTGCCTACTTATTTGTTCATAATGGCAGGCATGGACAAGCTCAAGCAGATGGAATCCTTCGTGTCGGTGGCCACGCGTGGCAGCCTGACCGCCGCGGCCCATGCCGAGGGCGTGGCGCCGGCCATCATGGGCCGGCGGCTCGATGCGCTGGAAGAACGCCTGGGCGTCAAGCTGCTGGTGCGCACCACGCGGCGCATCAGCCTGACCCACGAGGGCAGCGCCTTTCTGGAGGATTGCCAGCGCCTGCTGACCGACATCGCCAA
Organism: Curvibacter sp.; assembly: GCA_038112835.1. GTDB lineage: Bacteria > Pseudomonadota > Gammaproteobacteria > Burkholderiales > Burkholderiaceae_C > Hylemonella. Next base: position 3,790 of record JAYNNS010000244.1, read on the forward strand.
TGCCGAGGCCAGCGTTTCGGCCGGCGGCGTCAAGGCCAGCGGCCACCTGCGCATCACGGCACCGGCCGGTTTCGGCCGCCGCCACGTGGCGCCGCTGGTGCCGCGCTTTCGCGAGCTGCACGCCGATGTGACCATCTCGCTCAACCTCAGCGACCGCGTGGTGGACATCGCGGGCGAGGGCTACGACTGCGCGGTGCGCGTGGGCGACATGCCCGACTCCTCGCTCGTGAGCGTGCGCATGGCCGACAACCGGCGCCTGTGCGTGGCCACGCCCGACTACCTGAAGCGCCACGGCCGGCCGGAGACGCCACAGGACCTGGCACGCTTCGACTGCCTGGTGCTGTCCAGCGACGCCTCGCAGACCCGGGGCTGGGCGTTTCGCGTTCCGCGTCACGCATCGGGGCGATCCCAGGAAAGCGCCCTGGCGGGCGCCGGCTCTGCGGATGCCGAGACCGAGCTCATCCACTACCGACCCAACGGGCCCATGGACTGCTCCGACGGCCAGGTGCTGCACAACTGGTGCCTGGCCGGCTACGGCATCGCCTGGCGCAGCACCTGGGAGGTGGAGGAAGACATCGCCGCCGGCCGCCTGGTGGCCGTGCTGGAGGAGTTTGCCGCGCCGCCCAACGGCATCTACGCCGTGTTCCCGCAGCGCAAGCACCTGCCGCTGCGCGTGCGCCTGTGGGTGGACTTTCTCAAGCACCACTACAGCCGGCCGGACTTCTGGAAATCGCGGCACTGAGCCCCCCAAGAAAAAACCCCGCCAGGCGGGGTTTTTTCTTGGGGGGAGCCGGCGGGGCTCACTTGTTGCTCAGGCACTGGCTCATGAACTGCTTGCGCTCGTCGCCGGTCTTGCCGGTGGCCTCGGCATTGCACTTCTTCATG
>JAYNNS010000245.1:0-4672 GCA_038112835.1 Curvibacter sp.
CGTTAATGTTTTGGCTCAGTTTGTAAGGGGCTTTCTCGGAAAGTCGTCCAGAGTAGCGACGCTACGCCAATACTGATGAACACGTCGGCGAAGTTGAATGCAGGCCAGTGCATTCCATTCCAATGGAAATCAAGAAAGTCCACGACCTTCCCCGTGATGATGCGGTCCAGCACATTGCCGACGGCCCCACCTAGTATCAGACTCAAGCCCAGTGCCTCATGACGCGAACGTTGCGTTTGAAGCAAGAACGCCAACCAAGCCGATACAAGCAGCGCCAGAACGATGAGGAAGTATCGCTGCCATCCTCCTGCATCAGCCAGGAAGCTGAAGGCTGCACCAGGATTCAGTACATAAACCAGATTGAAAAACGAGCTGACAGGAACTTGCTCCCCCAGCGTCAGTATTCGGACGATCAGATCTTTGCTTGCCTGATCCAGTAGCGCCGCAGATAAGGCCAGGCCATACCAGCGCCAGTTTGAAATTAGCATGAAGTTCATTTGCGCAACAGCCTCAAGCCGTTGAACACCACGATCCGGCTGGCGCCCATGTCGGCGAACACGGCCATCCACATGGTGGCGCTGCCCAGGATGCTCAGCACCAGGAACACCGACTTGATACCCAGGGCCAGCACGATGTTCTGCCACAGCACGGCCCGGGTACGGCGTGACAAGCGGATGAGTTCCGGGATGCGGCGCAGGTCGTCGTTCATTATGACCACGTCGGCCGCCTCCATGGCCGTGTCCGTGCCGGCTGCGCCCATGGCGATTCCGATGTCCGAGCGCGCCAGGGCCGGGGCATCGTTGATGCCGTCGCCTGTCATCGCGGTGGCGCCGAATCGGCCTTGCATGTCCTCGATGGCTGTCAGCTTGTCTTCGGGCAGCAGGTTGCCGCGGGCGTCATCAATGCCGGCCTGCCGGGCGATGGTCTGTGCGGTGGCCGGGTTGTCGCCCGTCAGCATGACCGAGCGCACGCCCAGAGCGTGAAGTTCAGCCAGGGCCTCACGTGAACTCTCCTTGATGGTGTCGGCCACGGCAAAGATGGCCAGCACCTGGCTGTCCATGGCCAGCATCGTCACGGTGCGACCTTGCGCCTCATGTTCTGCCAGCCGCGCTTCGATGGCCGGGCTGCACAGGCCCCGCTCTTCGATCAGGCGATGGTTGCCCAGAATCAGTGTCTGGCCGTCGACGCGGGCCTGGATGCCCCGGCCGGGCAGGGCCGTGAATTGTTCCAGTTGCCCATTGCTTTGAACCAGACCTTGCGCGATGGCCTTGGACACGGGGTGATCGGAATGAGCCGCAAGGTCTCCCGCCCAGCGCAGCACCTGTGCTTCTGGGAGCGGCGAGGACAGGACCTCGGTCGCCACCAGTTTGGGCTTGCCTTCGGTGATGGTGCCGGTCTTGTCCAGAGCAATGACCTTGATCTTGTGCGCGCCTTCCAGGTAGACCCCGCCCTTGATGAGGATGCCGCGGCGTGCTGCCGAGGCCAGGCCGCTTACCACTGTGACCGGCGTGGCAATCACCAGGGCGCAAGGGCAGGCGATGACGAGCAGGACCAGGGCCTTGTACACGGCCTCCATCCAACTGAGGTCCATGAGCCAGGGTGTCAACAGCGCCACGGCCACGGCAAGCGCAAACACTGCCGGGGTGTAGATGGCGGCGAAGCGGTCCACAAACTGCTGGGTCGGTGCCCGGCTGCCCTGGGCCTGTTCCACGGCCTGGATGATGCGGGCCAGCGTGGTATTGCCGGCGGCGGCGGTCACGCGCACTTCGAGTGCGCCGGTGCCGTTGATGGTGCCAGCGAAGACCAGGTCGCCAACATCCTTGTCGATGGGCATGCTTTCGCCTGTCACGGGCGCCTGGTTGACCGCACTGCTGCCATCAACCACGACCCCGTCCAGCGGAATGCGTGCGCCGGGCTTGACCCGAACCACAGCGTCCAAGGCCACGTCGGCAGCCGCAGCCAGCAACCAGCCGCCGTCGGGCTGTTTGACCTCAGCCGTATCCGGCGTGAGATCCAGCAGGCTCTTGATCGCGTTGCGCGCCCGGTCCACGGCCCGCGCCTCGATGAGCTCTGCAATGGCATAGAGTGCCATCACCATGGCCGCTTCGGGCCACTGGCCGATCAGGAAGGCGCCTGTCACGGCCACCGTCATCAGGGCGCTGATGTTCAGCCGTCCCTGCCGCAGCGCTATAAAGCCCTTGCGGTAGGTTGAAAAGCCGGCTAGCCAGATGGCCGCCGCCGCCAGGGCCATGCCGGCCCCCTTGTAGACAATCGTCTCCGGCGCGAAAAAGTCCAGCAACTCAGCGGCGATGGCCAGCAGCAGGGAAGCGCCCAGACGCCCCAGCCCTTCGGCCATGGGGGCGTGCTGATCAGCCTGTTCCAATGGAGTCACGGGCTGGGGATCAAAGCCGGCCTGGCGGATGGCGTCCAGGGCGCGCGGCAGGACTTCAGCGGGGGCGTCGATGCGCAGGGTGCGTGCCGACAGCTGGAAGCCCAGGCCCCGCACGCCGACGATGCCGGCCAGCGTATGCCGGATCTCGCTTTCCTCGGAAGCGCAATCCATGGTCGGAATGCGGAAAACCGTGCCGGAGGTGCCGGGTTGTCCACCCTCGATGCGAACGGGTGCGGGCGGGCTGCTGCAGCCGCTATCGCAAGCGCATCCGAGACTCTTGTCCAGTTCTGAGCTGTTCTGTCGTTGCATTTCTACTCCTTGTTGAACGGAATTAGAAACCCTGTAGCGGCTATAGAGTCAAGCCGCTAAGATGCAATAACCCTGACACCCTATCCGCCTTGCCATGCTTGAAACCCTGCGTGTCTCAGTTCTGTTCGTCCTTACCGCCGTGGCGGAGATTGTCGGCTGCTACCTGCCCTGGCTAGTGCTGGTCCAGGGGCGCACCCCATGGCTTCTGATGCCAGCGGCGCTGGCCCTGGCACTTTTTGCCTGGCTGCTGACCCTGCACCCGCAGGCCGCTGGTCGTACCTATGCGGCTTATGGCGGTGTCTATGTGGTGGTGGCGCTGCTGTGGCTCTGGCGTGTGGATGGCGTCGCACCCACACGCTGGGACATTTTGGGGGGCACCATCTGCCTGCTGGGCATGGCCCTGATTGCTTTCCAGCCTCGAACGGTTGCAGCCTGACCCGGGAGACGTACATGATGAAGATCGGTGATCTGTCCAAACGGACCCAGACCCAGGTCGAGACCATCCGGTACTACGAGCATGAAGGTCTGCTCCCCGAACCGGAGCGCACAGAACGTAACTACAGAATCTCTGGTGAGGTCCATGCCGAGAGGCTGGCCTTCATCCGCCATTGCCGCACTCTGGACATGACGCTGGATGAAATCCGGCAGTTGCTACGCTTCAAGGACGACCCCGCATCGGACTGCGGTGACGTGAATGCACTTCTGGATGCGCATATCGGTCATGTGGCTGACAGGATCCGGGAACTGCGTGCTCTGGAGAAACAGCTCAAGAGCCTACGTGAGCGTTGCTGCGATGCTCAGCTTGCCGCAAACTGCGGAATTCTCGGTGCGTTGTCTAGGCCGACCGACGATAAAGATTCGAGAGAATCTCCAAAGAGTCACGTCCGCAAATCTCACCTTGCCGTTGCGGGAAAAGGTTGATTTGCTGGCTACCGGCTAGGCTGGATCAATGACCGCATTGGCGCCGAGACCGTGAACTCAGCGCGCACAGACGACAGGCAGCAACCGCTGCATAGCGGCCCACGATTGCGCATTAGAAGAGCTGCGGGTTCTCGGCCGTCGCTGTGGCCTTCATGGCGTAAGCCGGATAAACCCTCATGAAATCCATACTCTCACTTGGCTTGGCCTCCAGCCACGCGTCGTATTGATCCTCAGGCAGGATCACCACCATTCGCTTCTCATCCTCCGGACGGTGAAACTGATTCATGACCGGATGATTCGTCGCATTGATCGTCAGCATGGTGAAGCTGTAAATCAACTCGCCGTCTGGCGATGTCCATCGATCCCAAAGCCCAGCAATGCCCATGGGCTGACCACTGCTCAAGGCGATGTTGGTCGGAATCGAGATTCCTGATCGCCAGTCTGGCTCAAAGAACGACATCGCGGGGACCACGCAGTGCTGCCCCTTGCTCCACGCATTCCGATAGCTGGGCTTCTCCGCGACTGTCTCGGTCCGGGCGTTGTACGTGCTGCGCACCTTCTTCAGGTCCTTGACCCAGGGCGCCACCATCCCGAACCGCCCCAGCTGGGCGAAGCGTCCACCACCGTCCTTGCGGATGAAGCCAGCCTCGTAGCCTGGCCAGACGTGATGTGCACCCGGACCTGCCGGAGGCTCGGCCTTGAACGCTTCCCGATAGATCGCGGCAAGCGGCGGCGCCAGGTAGTTGCTGCACATGCCTTGATTCTAAGGAAACGCGGGAATATACTGGATGTATGAACAGTATTCTAGCGCAAGGCGCACTAGCCTTGTTGAATGACGTGGCTCTCGTACTGCCCGAGCTGGGCAGCGCACAGGCTGGGTTTCCCTCGCCAGCGGAAGATCTGCAGGAGAAGGCCATAGACCTCGGCCAGGTCCTCGTCACCCACCCGCAAGCGACTTTTCTGATTCGTGCCCGCGGTCAGTCCATGATCGACGCCGGCATCCACGACAACGCCATCCTGGTGGTGGACCGTGCTCTGAAGCCACAGCAC
>JAYNNS010000246.1:0-4666 GCA_038112835.1 Curvibacter sp.
AGAACAACCAGGTCCTGCGTGTCGTGCCCCTCGAGAACGAGGAAGTCAACGAGTGCTGGATCGCCGATCGTGACCGCTACTCCTACGAAGCCCTGTCCAGCGCCGAGCGCCTGACCCGTCCCATGCTCAAGCAGGGCGGCGAATGGAAGGAAGTCGACTGGCAGACCGCGCTCGAGTACGTGGCCAACGGCCTCAAGGGCGTCCAGGACCAGCACGGTGCGAACAGCGTCGGCGCCCTGGTCAGTCCGCACAGCACGCTGGAAGAGCTCTACCTGGCCGCCGGTCTGATCCGTGGCCTGGGCAGCGACAGCATCGACCACCGTCTGCGCCACGCCGAGTTCGGCAAGGCCGAAGGCGTGCGCTGGCTGGGCCTGCCCATCGCCGCGCTCACCCAGCTGCAGCGCGTCCTGGTCGTCGGAACCAACCTGCGCAAGGACCATCCGCTGTTTGCCCAGCGCATCCGCCAGGCCGTACGCCACGGTGCCCAACTCAGTGCCATCACCTCGAAAAAGCTGCTCAAGGATGCCGACGCCTGGGCCATCAGGGTGGCCCATCCCGTCGTGACCGAGGCAGCCCAGTGGGCGCAGGCCCTGGCCAATGTGGCCACCGCCATGGCCGCCGAGAAGGGCGTCGCCGCTCCGGCCGCCGGCCAGGCCACGCCCGAAGCCCAGGCCATCGCCCGGTCCCTGCTGGGCGGCGAGCGCAAGGCCGTGCTGCTGGGCAATGCCGCAGCGCATGCGGCCAATGCCTCCAGCCTGCTGGCCCTGGCCCACTGGATCGCCGACCAGACCGGCGCCAGCGTGGGCTACCTCACCGAAGCTGCCAACACCGTGGGCGCGCAGTGGGTCGGTGCCCAGCCGCAGGGCGGCGGCCAGAACGCGGGCCAGATGCTGGCCGGTGGCCTCAAGGCGGCCGTGCTGCTCAACGTCGAGCCCGAGGACACGGCCGCCGGCGCTGCCGCGGCCGCGGGTCTCAAGCAGGCCGAGATGGTCGTCACGCTCAGCGCCTTCAAGACCAACCTGGCCTTCAGCGACGTGCTGCTGCCCATCGCGCCTTTCAGCGAGACCTCGGGCAGCTTCGTCAACGCCGAAGGCCGCGTGCAGAGCTTCCATGCCGTGGTCAAGCCCCTGGGCGAGACGCGCCCGGCCTGGAAGGTGCTGCGCGTGCTCGGCAACCTGCTGGGCCTGCAGGGCTTCGACTTCGAATCCTCGCAGGAGGTGCTGGCCGCGGCCACTGCCCAGGCACCGACGCTCTCCAACGCCACGCAGGCGGCCATCAGCCTGGCTGCGCCGGCCGCCGAGCCGGTGACGGCCTCCATCTACCAACTCGACGGCCTGGTCCGTCGCGCGCCGTCGCTGCAGCTGACGGCCGACGCCCGTGAAGGAGTGGCGGCATGATCGACGCCATCTACAACTGGGGCCTGAACCTGCTGGCCGCCGGCTGGTGGGCCGGGCTGGCCTGGCCGGTCATCTGGACCCTGATCAAGATCGTCTGCGTGCTCGCGCCGCTGATGGGCGCCGTGGCCTACCTCACGCTCTGGGAGCGCAAGCTGCTGGGCTTCATGCAGGTGCGTCATGGTCCCAACCGTGTCGGTCCGCTGGGCCTGCTGCAGCCGATCGCCGACGCGCTCAAGTTGCTGACCAAGGAAATCATCCAGCCTACGGCCGCCGCCAAGGGCCTGTTCGTGCTCGGCCCCATCATGGCCATCATGCCGGCCCTGGCCGCCTGGGTGGCCATTCCCTTCGGCCCCGACGTCGCCCTGACCAACGTCAATGTCGGCCTCATGCTGATCATGGCCATCACCTCGATCGAGGTCTACGGCGTGATCATCGCCGGCTGGGCCTCCAACTCCAAGTACGCCTTCCTGGGCGCGCTGCGCGCCTCGGCCCAGATGGTGAGCTACGAGATCGCCATGGGCTTCTGCTTCCTGGTGGTGCTCATGGTCTCGGCCAGCATGAACCTGACCGACATCGTGCTGGGCCAGGGCCAGGGCTACTTCGCCGACATGGGCCTGAACTTCCTGTCCTGGAACTGGCTGCCGCTGCTGCCCATCTTCATCGTCTACCTGATCTCGGCCGTGGCCGAGACCAACCGCCATCCCTTCGACGTGGTCGAGGGTGAGGCCGAGATCGTGGCCGGCCACATGGTCGAGTACTCGGGCATGGGCTTCGCCATCTTCTTCCTGGCCGAATACGCCAGCATGTGGCTGGTGTCCATCCTCGCCGTGGTCATGTTCCTCGGCGGCTGGTACCCGCCGATCGACAGCACGCTGTTCAACTGGATCCCCGGCTGGATCTGGCTGGGCCTCAAGACCTTCGTGGTGGTGTCCATGTTCATCTGGATCCGCGCCACCTTCCCGCGTTTCCGCTACGACCAGATCATGCGTCTGGGCTGGAAGATCTTCATCCCGGTCACCCTGGTGTGGCTGCTCGTCGTCGGCATCTGGATGCAGACGCCGTGGAACATCTGGAACTGACCATGCGCCCCCACGCTCATCACTTCGTGTATTCGCTGCCCCCCGAGGGGGTGTCGTCTGCCTTGGGGCGGCCCGGCGGCAGCCGAGGAGCATGACTATGACCACCGCATCCGCCTTTTCCCTCAAGGACTTCTTCAAGAGCTTCATGCTGGTGGAGCTGTTCAAGGGCATGGCCCTGACCGGCCGCTACACCTTCGCCCGCAAGGTGACGCTGCAGTACCCGGAAGAGAAGACCCCGCTGTCGCCGCGCTTTCGTGGCCTGCACGCCCTGCGCCGCTACGACAACGGCGAGGAGCGCTGCATCGCCTGCAAGCTCTGCGAGGCCGTCTGCCCGGCGATGGCCATCACCATCGAGTCCGAGGTGCGCGCCGACGGCAGCCGCCGCACCACGCGCTACGACATCGACCTGACCAAGTGCATCTTCTGCGGCTTCTGCGAGGAAAGCTGCCCCGTCGACTCCATCGTCGAGACCCACATCCTCGAGTACCACGGCGAGAAGCGCGGCGACCTGTACTTCACCAAGGACATGCTGCTGGCCGTGGGCGACCGCTACGAGCCCGAGATCGCCGCGGCCAAGGCGGCCGACGCGAAGTACCGCTGAGGCGTCACGACACACACAGAACCGATCATGGACGTCAAAACCGGCTTCTTCTTCCTGTTCTCGGCGGTGCTGCTGTTCGCGGCCTTCCGGGTGATCACGGCGCGCAACCCCGTGCACGCCGTGCTCTACCTCATGCTCACCTTCTCGCAGGCCTCGGCCATCTGGCTGCTGCTCAAGGCCGAGTTCCTGGCCATCGCCCTGGTGCTGGTCTATCTCGGCGCGGTGATGGTGCTCTTCCTCTTTGTCGTGATGATGCTGGACATCAAGATCGACCAGCTGCGCCGCAGCTTCTGGAAGCACCTGCCGCTGGCCGCCACGCTGGGCGCCGTCGTGGTGTTCGAGATGGCGGCCGTGCTGCTCTCGGGCTTCCGCGTCTCGGAGGAACCCGTGGTGCAGCAGGCCATCGGCCAGGCCGTGGAAGTCGACAACGCCAGGGCCCTGGGCCTGCTGCTCTACACCGAGTACGTCTATCCGATCCAGGTGGCTGCGGCCATCCTGCTGGTGGCCATGATCGCCGCCATCGCGCTGACCCTGCGCGAGCGCAAGGACAGCAAGGCCATCGACCCGGCCATCCAGGTGCGCGTGCGCGCTGCCGACCGCCTGCAGATCGTCAAGGTCGCGCCCACCCGCGCCGCCGAGCCGGCTGCCGCCCCCGAGGAGAAGAAAGAATGACGCTCACGCTCGGTCACTACCTCACGCTGGGCGCCGCGCTCTTCGCGATCGCGGTCGTCGGCATCTTCCTGAACCGCAAGAACCTGATCGTGCTGCTCATGGCCATCGAGCTCATGCTGCTGGCGGTGAACCTGAACTTCGTGGCCTTCTCCCATTACCTGGGCGACATGCACGGCCAGGTCTTCGTGTTCTTCATCCTCACCGTGGCCGCGGCCGAATCCGCCATCGGCCTGGCCATCCTGGTGCTGCTGTTCCGCAACAAGTCCAGCATCAACGTGGACGAACTCAACGAGCTCAAGGGTTAAACATGTGCCCCCACGCTACTCACTTCGTGTATTTGCTGCCCCCCGAGGGGGCGCAGACCGCCCTTGGGGCGGCCCTACGGACGGTCTAAGATGAGCGCAACCCTGAACGCATCCACCCTGCTGGCCGTGCCGCTGGCGCCGCTGGTCGGCTCGGCCCTGGCCGGCATCTTCGGCACCAAGATGGGCGGCAACTGGATCGGCCGCCGTCTTTCGCACAGCTTCACCATCCTGGGCGTGCTGATCGCCTTCATCCTCTCGGCCATGACGCTCAAGAGCGTGGCCATGGACGGCGCCCGTTTCAACGCCACCATCTACGAGTGGATGGTGGTCGGCGGCCTGAAGATGGAGGTCGGCTTCCAGGTCGACGGTCTGACGGCCATGATGATGTGCGTGGTGACCTTCGTCTCGTTGATGGTGCACATCTACACCATCGGCTACATGGAAGAGGATGAGGGCTACAACCGCTTCTTCGCCTACATCTCCCTGTTCACCTTCTCCATGCTCATGCTGGTCATGAGCAACAACCTGCTGCAGCTCTTCTTCGGCTGGGAGGCGGTGGGTCTGGTGTCCTACCTGCTGATCGGCTTCTGGTACAAGAAGCCCTCGGCCAAC
>JAYNNS010000247.1:0-4658 GCA_038112835.1 Curvibacter sp.
CGGCCTGCGCCTGCTGCCCGATCTCTACGAGGGTTTCAACCCGATGCGCTACGAGGAGGCGCAGGTGCGCGAGGTGGAGATCGGCATCGACCTGCGCTCGGCGGGCTTCGGGGTGTGGCAGGCCTGACCCGCGGCTGGGCTAAGCTCGGGGCATTGCACAGGAGACACGCCCATGAAGACACTCAAGGTCACCATCCAGCTCGACATGTCCGTGCCCGATAGCTGGGAGCTGGTGCAAACCTCCGAAGGCACGCCGGTGATCCGCATGCCCGGCGGCACCTACCTGGACTTGGCCATCGAGCCGCTGTACGCCGCCGATCCGGAAGGCAGCTGGAGCGGCACCACCAGCGACGAGGAGCTCGAGGAGTTCCTGGATATGGTGGACAGCGAGGAAGTGAGCTACGAGTTCGTGGCCCGCTGAACCACCGCACCGTTCGGCGTGCCCGGAAGCGTCTGATCCCCATGGACAACATGCACCCGGCACAGGAGGTCCTGAGCTTCTGGTTCACGGCCCTCACACCCCGGCAGCACTTCGCCAAGGACGCGGCGCTGGACGCGCTGATCCGCACGCGCTTCGGCCCCACGCTGGAAGCCGCTGCCCGCGGCGCGCTGTCCCCCTGGCGCACGGAGGCAGCGGGCCGGCTGGCCGAAATCCTGGTGCTGGACCAGTTCCCGCGCAACATCCACCGCGACACGCCGCAGGCCTTTGCCTGCGACGCGCTGGCGCTGCAGCTGGCGCGCGAGCTGGTGGCGCTCGGCCTGGACCGGGACCTGCCCACGCCGCAGCAAGCCTTCGCCTACATGCCGTATATGCACAGCGAGGACCTGGCCACGCACGAAGAGGCCTTGCCGCTCTTCAGCCAGCCGGGGCTGGAATACAACCTGCACTTCCTGCACCGGCACACCGAGATCATCCGCCGCTTCGGCCGCTACCCGCACCGCAACGCGCTGCTGGGCCGCGCCTCCACCCCCGAGGAGCTGGCCTTTCTGCAGCAGCCGGGCTCGGCCTTCTGAGCGGCAAGGCCCCGGGTTTTCCCGCGCCGGCGAGTGCCGAGGCCCGGGGCTGTTGCTTTTCGCGCGAAGCGGGGCCCCAGCGGCTGAGACCGGCGCGCTTTCTTGGCTACAGTAGCCCGGCACGCCAGACCGTGCCTTGGGAGAAGAAGAATGAGAACGCAGCCCGGGCGGCTGAGCGCACAGCGCCCGCCCCCTTCGAGCCTGAACGAAAAGGGCTTCATCGCCACGGCCATCGGCGTGGTGCTGCTGATCAGTCCCTATCTGCTCAAGGGCTCGGCGGCGGTGAACACGGTGATCGCGGCCGTGCAGCCGCTGGGCTGGGCGGCGCTGGCCCTGGGCCTGGGGCTGATGGCCCTGCATGTGCTGGTGGAGCGGCGGCGGGCCCTGCAGCAGATGGAGGACGAGCCACCGGCCTCGCGCTTCCAGCATTCGGTGCTGCCCGAGGAGCTGCTCAACCCGCCCACGCGCATCCGCCTGGAGCCCATGGCCGAGCCGTACGAGTCCTGGGGGGCGTGCACGGAACCGGCGACGGAGCCGCCCACCGAGGCCCCTTCCACGCTGCCGTCCACCCTGGGCGGGCCCTCGACCCTGCCCTCCACGCTGGACCCATTGGAAGCGGCGCACGAACCGCAGCAGCGCGTGCGCGCCACGGCCTGGGGGCCGCAGGTGCTGGAGCAGATCGAGTGGCAGCGCTTCGAGGCGGTGTGCCAGGCCCTGTTTGCCCAGGCCGGGTTCCAGCCGCGCGCCCAGCCCCTGGGCACGGGCGGCGGGGTGGACCTGTGGCTGCATTCGCGCCACGCGCAGGGGCCGGTGGCGCTGGGGCGCTGCCGCCACTGGCTGGACCGGGCGGTGAGCCTGCGCGAGCTCAAGGATTTCCACGGCAAGCTGGCCGCGCACCAGCTGCGCCGTGGCAGCTATGTCACCAGCGGGGGCTACACGCAGGAGGCGCTGGAGTTCGCGCATGCGCAGGGCATCAACCTGCTCGACGGCCGCTCGCTGCTGGCGCTGATCGCCAAGCGCCGGCCCGAGCAGCAGCAGGCCCTGCTGGAGACGGCCTACGAGGGCGAGTACTGGCGCCCCACCTGCGCGAGCTGCGGCACCAAGATGGTGGAGCGCGGCTCGGAGGCCGAGGGCGGCGTCTACTGGGGCTGCAGGGGCTACCCGCGCTGCCGCCACGTGCTGCCCCTGCTGCGCGCGCTCTGAGCACGGGGCCGGGACGCGGCTACGTAGCGTCCACAGACCGCCCGGGGTACCGGCTCGCATACACTGGGATCGACGTCCGCGCCCTGTCTTTCCTGCCGCCGTGCAGCTCGATCCGACCACCCTGATCTACATCAACGTCGCCAACCTGCTGGCGATGTCCATCGCCCTGCCGCTGGTGATGGGGCAGAACCTGAGCCCGGGGGCGCATTGCGCGCGCCTGTCGCTGATGGTCAACGCCAGTGCCTGGCTGGTGCTGATCCTGGCGGGCTTCTGGCGCGGCGGCTGGCCCGACTGGCTGCTGTCCACCCTGGCCATGGCCTTGCTGGGTCTGAGCAACTGGCTGATCTTCCGCGCGCTGTCGCACTGGCTGGGGCCGCGGCCGCTGGGCCGCCTGCTCTGGGTGCTGGCGCTGCTCACGCCCCTGGGCTATGCGCTGAGCTTCCAGAGCTACCCGGTGCGCGTGGGCTGGTCCAATCTGCTGATCGCGGCCCAGCTGCTGATCCTGGCGCGCGCCGCGCTGCGGCCGCACAAGGACTTCGGCCAGGGGGCCTGGCGCTTCCTGCTCTTCGGCTGCGTGACGCTGATGGCGCTGTTCACGGCCACGCGCGGCATCCTGGGCGCCTGGTTCACCGAGCTCTACCCCTATTTCCGCGCGCCCACGCCGCTGAACCTGGCGGCGCTGGTAGCGGCCAATGTGACGCTGGTGCTGGGCAACATCGCCATCCTGGCCGCCTGGCGCGAGGAGGTGCAGCAGCAGCTGCGCCTGCTGGTGATCACGGATACGCTCACGGGCCTGCTCAACCGCGCGGGCTGGACCGAGCTCGCGGGCAAGGCGCTGCGCCACGCGCAACGCCATGGCCAGCCGCTGGCGCTGCTGATGCTGGACCTGGATCACTTCAAGCGCATCAACGACACGCACGGCCATGAAGCCGGCGACGACGCGCTGCAGTTTTTCGGCGCGCTGCTGCAGCGCTGCCAGCGCGCGGGCGACGCGAGCGCGCGCCTGGGCGGCGAGGAGTTCTGCGTGCTGCTGGCCCAGGCCGGGCCCGAGGCGGCCCGGGCCTTCGACCGCCGGCTGCGCGAGGAACTGGCGCGCCAGCTGCCGCGGCACGGCACGGGCCCGATCGACTTCAGCGCGGGCCACGCGCAGCTGGGCGCGCAGGACACGCTCGACACCCTGATGGCCCGCGCCGACGCGGCACTCTACCGCGCCAAGCACGGCGGGCGCGGGCACCTGGCCCCGGCCGACGGCGCAGGCTGAGGGCGCGGATCGCGGCCATGCCCTCCCATGAACATGGGAAGGCGGCCACGCATGCCTTGACGCGCGCCACGCGGGCAGGTGCAATCCCGGACTGCCATGAACGAGATCGCCTTCAGTGCCCCTTCCGACCGCAACAAGCAGCCCATCCTCGAGGTGCTGCTGCAGCTGCTGCCCGAGCACGGCCGCGCGCTGGAGATCGCCAGCGGCACGGGCCAGCATGTGGTGTGGTTCGCAGCCCATCTGCCGCAGTGGCAATGGCAGCCCACGGACGTGGACGCCCGCATGCTGCCCAGCATCGAGGCGCGTACTCATGAAGCGCGGCTGTCCAATGTGCAGCCGGCGCGCGCGCTGGACGTGCTGCAGCGGCCCTGGCCGCTGGACGACGCGCAGTACGACCTGGTCTATTGCGCCAACATGCTGCACATCGCGCCCTGGAGCTGCTGCGCCGCGCTCATGCAGGGCGCGGCGCGCCATCTCGCGCCGGGTGGCCTGCTCGTGACCTACGGCCCCTACCTGGAGGACACGGTGCCGACCACGGCAAGCAACCTGGCCTTCGACGAGAGCCTGCGCGCGCGCAACCCGGCCTGGGGCCTGCGCCGGCGCGAGGACGTGGAGGAACAGGCCAGGCACGCGGGCCTGCACCTGGCCAGTCGCCACGAGATGCCGGCCAACAACCTGCTGCTGGTCTGGCAAGGCGGGCTGGAGCCGCCCTGACGCGGCAGGCCCGTGCAGGAGCGGGCGCCGGATGTGAAATAAGACCGGCCCCTGGCGCGGCGGCGCCTCAATAATCCAGCCATGGGCTTTCAGGAACGGCGGGGCGGGCACGGCAGGCGGGCTGCCAGCCCTGCGCCATGCGCGGTCCCACCGCAGCGGGCGTTCGCCGCCGCGCCCCGAGGATGATGTCACGCATGGAGATGGTTGAGAACACGGTCTGGTCCCTCATGGCGGGCGGCCTGCTCTCGCTGGCGCTGCTCGCCGCCGCCGACGCCCTGGTCACCCGCAGCCTGGGCGCGCTGCGCAACCTGCTGCTGGTGAGCTTCATCGGCAGCGTCTGTGTGCTGATGTCGGGCCTGCCCGAATACCTGTTTCCCGAAATCCCCGGACGCCTGCTCATGGTGCTCAAGGCCTCGCTGGGCCCGCTGGCCAGCGCGCTGGGCCTGCGCTTGCTGGGCATCTGGGT
>JAYNNS010000248.1:0-4653 GCA_038112835.1 Curvibacter sp.
GGCCATGCTGGTCTGCTGACCCGCCTGGTGGCGCTGCTGCGCCCAGGCCTGGCTGTACTGCTCGAGCTTGCGCCAGTAGTGGCTGGGCGTGGGGTAACTGTAGTGCAGCAGCGAGGTCTGGAGCCGCCCCACCGGGTCGCCGCCCACCAGCACGCGCTCGTGGACCAGGTCATCGCTGAAACGGGCCGACTCGCGCCGGAACAGGCGCAGCACATGGTCCGGCGTCCAGCCGCAGTGGCGGATCCACTGGCCGCAGAACTGCGTCAGGCGCGGAATTTCCCAGGCGCCAACCTCGCCCTTGCCGCGGACCACCGCCAGAATCTCGGCCTGCAGCGCCGGCGGCACCCGCTCGTCGGCATCGATGGAAAGCACCCAGGGATGGCTGGCCAGCGCCAGCGCCCGGTTCTTCTGCGGCCCGAAGCCGGGCCAGTCGGAGGTGACATGCACGTGCGCGCCCAGACGGTGCGCGATGGCCACGGTGTCGTCGCTGCTGCCCGAATCCACCACCACGATCTCGTCGGCAAAGGCGACCGAGCGCAGGCAGGCCTCGATGTTGGCGGCCTCGTTCTTGGTGATGAGGATGACGGAGAGACTGGACAAAATGCGCGCGGGATGAAATCCGGATAGGCTGGCTCTGCAGCTGACCTTGCACCACAAACAAGTACGACGCCCGTCGCCCTGGACAATACCGGAATCATACCCCGTCAGCGACGATAAGCCTGCAAACCCGCCTCCCATCAACAGGCTGTTCGGTTAGACTCTGGCCGTTCCCGCCCGCCGCCCGCCGCCCTCTCCGAGTGTCCGAGATCGAGTCTCGCTGCGCCGCGGCATGAACGGCACGATATGACACCCTCAAGCAACTCCCTGGCCGGCAACCGCACGACCTATCTCCGACTCCTGGGTTACGTGAAACCCTATTGGAAGGCTTTTGGGCTGGCCGTCCTGGGCATGGTCGCGTCAGCGGCCACCGAGCCGGTCTTCCCGGCGATCATGAAGTATCTGCTGGACCGAGGGTTCCAGACGGAGGACACGCGCCTGGTCTGGCTGATCCCCGCCGGCATCGTGGCGCTGTTCCTGGTACGCAGTGTCTTCGTCTACCTCACCGGATATCTGATGATGTGGATATCCAGCCGGGTCGTGACCGACCTGCGTCGCGCCATGTTCGCAAAACTGATCACCTTACCCACACAACACTTCGACCATCATTCCCCGGGCCAGCTGATTTCCCGCGTGGTCTATGACGTCAGCCACGTGTCGGAGGCTGCTACCAGCGCCCTGGTGACCATGGTGCGTGAATCGCTGACCGCCATCGCTCTGCTTTGCTACCTCCTGTATCTTGACTGGAAACTGACGTTGGTTACCCTCACTGTCGGGCCATTGATCGCTTTCATTGTCAAGAGCTTCGGTCACCGCATGCGGCTTGCGAGCCAGAAAAGCATGCAAGGTATGCGAGCCATTTCCCACGCCGTCGAGGAGACAGCGAAAGCGCAGAAAGTCGTGAAGATATTCGCCGGCCAGGATCATCAGTCGAAGAAATTCGCGGAAGCCACCGAGTTCTTCCGGCGCGCGCAGATGCGTGAGGCCATTCCCGCCTCGGCCACGACGCCGATCACGCATGTCGCCGCCGCAATCGCGGTAGCAATCATCACGTATCTTGCGCTGAGCCAGTCCACCGGCAGTGCGGGGGCTTCCGCTGGCAGTTTTGTCTCTTTCATTACCGCCATGCTGCTGCTGATCGCTCCGCTCAAGCAACTGACCACCATCAGCACCACCCTGCAGAAAGGGCTGGCTGCTGCCGAAAGCGTCTTCCAGCTGCTCGACATGCCGGGCGAAGCGGACACTGGCCGACGTGAGCTGGGACGAGCCCGCGGTGACATCGTCTTCGAGAACGTCGAGTTCAGCTATCCTGGTGCAGAGCGGCCTGCGCTACGAGACATCAACCTGCACATCGGCGCTGGCCAGACAGTGGCCCTGGTCGGCGCCTCCGGCGGCGGCAAGACCACCATCAGCGCGCTGATTCCCCGGTTTTATCCTGTCAACCGTGGACGCATCCTGATCGACGGCATCGACATCCATGAGCTGAGCCTGCTCAGCCTGCGCAGTAACATCGCCCTGGTCAGCCAAGACGTGGTGCTGTTCAACGATACCGTCGAAGCTAACATCGCCTACGGAACCCTGGGCACCCACAGCCGCGACGATGTGATCCGTGCGGCACGCGCTGCGCACGCCTGGGACTTCATCGAGAAGCTCCCCGAGGGCCTGGGCACGATGATCGGCGAGAACGGCGCACGCCTGTCCGGCGGTCAGCGCCAGCGCATCGCCATAGCCCGCGCTTTGCTCAAGAATGCGCCCATCCTGATCCTCGACGAGGCCACCTCGGCCCTGGACACGGAATCAGAACGCCAAGTGCAGGCCGCACTCGCCGTGCTGATGAAGGACCGGACTACGCTGGTCATCGCTCACCGGATGAGCACCATCGAACATGCAGACCGCATCCTGGTTCTCGATCAGGGTCATATCGTCGAGGAAGGAACTCACGACGAACTGCTTCACACCAACGGCTATTACGCCAGTCTGCTACGCGTTCAGACATGACCATCCCCATCCTCATGTACCACCAGATCGACGTACCGCCACCGCGCGGCACGCCGTTGCGTGGACTGGTGGTATCCCCCGGCTCATTTGCTCGCCAGATGTGGCTACTGCGACTTCTGGGCTATCGCGGTCTGTCGATGCGCGACCTGGAGCCCTATCTCAGCGGCGAGAAGCGCGGACGCGTGGTCGGCATCACATTCGACGACGGCTACCAGAACAATCTGCACAACGCCCTGCCCGTGCTGCAGAGACATGGCTTCACAGCCACGATCTACGCGGTCAGCAGCATGATAGGCGGCACCAACAGCTGGGATCGCGGACTGGTCACCGAAAAACCGCTGATGGGCCAAAAGGACTGGCAGGACTGGCTGTCCGCAGGCATGGACATCGGCTCACACACGCGCACCCACGCCGATCTTAACCAGCTCGACGAAGCAAAGGCGCTCGACCAGATCCAGAACTCCAGGAGTGAACTCAAGCAGACGCTGGGTTGCGAGGTGCGGCATTTCTGCTACCCCTATGGTCGCTATCGGCCCGAGCACGCCCGTATGGCCGAACATGCTGGTTACCGGACGGCAACCACCACGCGGCGAGGACGCGTGCATCCAGGCGATGACCCGATGCAGTTGAGACGCGTACTGGTGACTCAAGCAACGGCACTACCGCAACTGGCTCTAAAACTTCTCACAAATTACGAGGATCGTCGTGGCTGATAGCTCTTCCAATCTGTACGCGGATAAAAACGCCGGGTACTTCGCCAAAGCGCGCACAGAGATTGAACCCCTGCTTCCCAAACGATCAGAGCGGCCATTACACGTACTCGAAGTAGGCTGCGCCCAAGGTCATACCCTGGAATGGCTGAAAACGAGTGGCCGCTGCGCATGGGCCGCGGGGGTAGAACCATTTGCCCAGGTAACGGTACCTGCGGGCGTGATTGACAAGTTCTACAGGTCAAACATAGAGGCCGAGCTGCCGGATCTCGAACCAGCCTCACTGGACCTGATCCTCTGCCTAGACGTATTGGAACACTTGATCGACCCCTGGAAGACAGTAGAGCGCCTGGATACCCTGTTGAGGCCTGGTGGTAGCTTCATCATCAGCGTTCCCAATATCCGCTATTACCACATCCTCATCGACCTCGCCTTTAAAGGCAGATTCGAGTACGACAGCGAGGGGATATTGGACCGCACCCATTTGCGCTTCTTTACCAGGTCATCAGCGATTGACCTAGCGGAATGCAGTGGCGCAAAGGTTCAGGCAGTTATAACACCCGGATTACACCGATGGCAGAAAAGGTTGATGGCTCGTCTAGGTCTGCGCGATTTGCTCGCCAAGCAATTGATACTTCACGCGCTTAAGCCAGAAAATCATATCTGAGTTCCCGTTCAATTCGCACCCATGCAAGCGATTGCCCTTTACTGCAAAAGCTATAGGACAGACCTGAATCGGGTCTTGCGCCTAGCTGCTTCAGTTCGAAAGTACAACCGAGAGCAGCTGCCATTCCACATTTCTGTTCCGGCGACGGACCTGGAACTCTTTCGCAGTCATCTTAAGGGCGAGGACGTCATCTTCCATGCGGACGAGGAGATCCTTGAACTCGTTCCCTCAGGACACGACCCGATGTCGCCGCTTTCATTGCCGGGCAGTCTGATGCAGCAAATCGTCAAGTCGGAGTTTTGGCGGCTAGGATTGTCGACTACGTATGTGTGCCTCGACTCCGACGCCCTCTTCATCAGACCCTTCGGTAGGCAGGACTTTCTTGATGCAGACGGGACGCCATACACAGTCATTGACGAGGCCCACGAGATCCTAGAAGACGCTATTGTCCATCGCAAACCCCAGGTGCTTTCGGCCTATCAGGCTGATGCGTGCGAAGTACAGAAGTTGCTAGGCCGCACGGGACGCGTGTATAACTTCGGCCCGTTGCCGGTCATATGGCATCGGGATGTCTGGGCCAGCCTCTACGACCGCTTTCTAGGTCCCCGCGGGATGAATTTCGCCGACGCCATCAGGATGGCGCCAAGTGAGGCCAGGTGGTATGGGGAATCCTTGCTGAAA
>JAYNNS010000249.1:0-4642 GCA_038112835.1 Curvibacter sp.
CCGAGGTGGTGCCCATGTCCAACATCTTGTTCGCCTCGGAAATGCTGGGGGCTGTCCCAGGAATCGATCCAGACACCGGCTTTCACTTCGACGACACCAAACGCTACATCGACGCGCTGGACGGACTTTCTGCCGATGACCGCCACGCACTGTTCGAAGGTAACGCACGGCGCGTTTATCCGCGTCTCGATCAACTGCTCAAGCGGCGAGGCCGCTGATAAAGGAAAAACATGACTGAAGCTCTTGTCGATATCCGCCGCGAAATCGTGCGCGTGGCACCTGGCACTGTGAAGACTGCCTCCGGTTTTGCCTCATCCATTCTTGCCGACGTGGCCGGTCGCCGCGGGGCTATGGATGGCCGCATCCGTCCCTTGGCTCCCACCATGCGCGCCTGCGGCCCCGCTTTCACCATCGAGGTGCGTCCTGGTGACAACTTGATGATCCATGCGGCTATGGCGATGGCCAAACCTGGTGACGTTCTGGTTATCGACGGCAAGGCTGATCGCAGCACGGCGGCGCTCATGGGTGCCATCATGCTGACCGCCTGCCGACAGCTGGGATTTGCCGGTGTTGTGCTGGATGCCAGCCACCGGGATACAGAGGAGCTGCTGGCCCTGGGATTTCCGGTCTGGAGTGTAGGTGCCAATCCGAACGGCCCCACCAAGAATGTGCCCGGTCGCATCAACTGGCCGGTTGTCTGTGGCGGCGTCACGGTCTACCCTGGAGATCTGGTCGTGGCCGATGGTGACGGCGTGGTGGTGGTAGAGAAGGAGAAGGCCGCTTCTTTGCTGCCGTTGGCGGAAAAGAAGGTGGCCGACGAGCGCCAGCGCATCGCGGACATCACCGGAGGTGGCGCGATTCGTCCAGGCTGGCTTGAAGGAGCGCTGCGTACCGCTGGCGTGCTGAAAGAAGGCGAGCGGCTTTGAGTTGATTGGTAAAAATAGAAAGCAGGAGACAACGATGGAAAAAGTACTGGCCGCGGTCAAGACCGGCCCCAGCAAGATCGAGATCCGCGATTACCCGATGCCGGAAGTGGCGCCGGATGCGGCGCTGCTGAAGATGGAGGTGGCCGGGATCTGCGGCACGGATGTCAAGATGTACAAGGAGCCACTCAAAGGCGCGCCGGTCATCATGGGACACGAGAATATCGGGTACATCGCCAAGGCCGGCCGTGAATTCACAAGACGCAAGGGCTTCAAGGAAGGCGATCTGGTGTTCGTGGAACACTATGTCGGGTGCATGAAATGTGAATGGTGTCACCGCGGTGAGTACCGCCACTGCGAAGCGACTGATTGGCGAAACAATCCCGATGGCCTGCGCTTCGGTTATACCTCCACCGAAAAGGCGCCTCACCTGTGGGGCGGTTTCGCGCAATATGTCTATTTGCCCTGGAACTCCATCATCCACAAGGTCCCGGCCGGTGTGACGCCGGAGTTGGCCGGCCTGGTGACACCCATGGCCAACGGTGTGGAGTGGTCTCTGTTCGATGGAGGCGTGAAGTACGACGATATTGTGCTGATTCAGGGGCCGGGGCAACAGGGGCTGTCGCAGACGGTTATCTGCAAGCAGGCAGGCGCCAGCAAGATCATCGTGACTGGCACCTCCAAGGATACGGCAAGGCTGGAAGTGGCCAAGGCGTTGGGCGCTGATCACGTGATCAACGTCCAGACCGAAGACCCGCTGGCACGCATCCTGGAGCTCACTGGTGGCCGCGGTGTCGATGTAGTTCTCGACTGCACTGCAGGCGCTGGCACCTTTCCCATCATGCTTGGCATCGAGGCGCTCAAGCGCAAAGGCGGAACCATGGTGGTTCAAGGCGAAATGGGAGACTTCCCGAACTGGCCGCTATCCAAGATGACACTCAAATGGATCACCATCAAGAGTGCGCGGGGTCACAGCTACCGCGCCTGCGAACTGGCGCTGGCGCAGATTGCATCCAAGCGTTTCCCGTTGGAGAAGATCACCACCCACAAGTTCGGTCTGAAGGACACCGATCTGGCAATACGCTCCGTCGGCAACGCTGGCGTGCCCGACGTGATCCATGCATCGTTGATGCCCTGGGCATAAAGCGTGGACCGACGCATCCCGGTGACGGTGCTCACCGGCTTTCTGGGTGCGGGAAAGACGACCCTGCTCAACCGGATCCTCTCGGAAGACCATGGCCGCCGCTACGCGGTCATCGTCAACGAATTCGGGGAAATCGGCATTGACGGTGAACTCATCGTCGGGGCGGACGAAGAGTTGTTCGAAATGAACAATGGCTGCGTCTGCTGTACGGTGCGCGGCGATCTCATTCGCACGGTGCAGGCTCTCTTGCGTCGCAGTGCCAGTGGACCGGTTCCTTTTGACGCCATCATCGTTGAAACAACCGGCTTGGCCGAACCTGGGCCCGTTGCGCAGACCTTCTTTGTCGATCCATTGCTGCAGGCCGGTACTGTACTCGACTCGGTTACAACTGTTGTGGATGCGCGCCATATCCAGTTGCGACTGGAGGACACCCGTGAAGCCGCAGGGCAGGTGGCATTTGCCGATCAGATCGTGCTGAACAAAACCGATCTGGTCGACGAGGCAACGTTGATGACTGTGGAACGCATTCTGCGGCGGCTCAATCCGCTCGCTCCGGTCCATCGCGCCCAGCGCGCTGATGTGTCGCTGAGTGATGTGTTGGGACGTAGGGGATTCGACCTGGATCGGATCGTCGCGCTTGATCCGCATTTTCTGCATGTGCACGACCATGCTCATCAAGAATCAGATGAGCATCTGCATGCTACGCATTGCGATCATGCACACGCTTGCGGACCTGATCACGTCGTTGAAGCCGGAATTTCCAGTGTCTGCCTTGACTTCTCTCCGCCTGTCGATGGCGATGCCTTTGCCGCGTGGCTGAAAGAGGTGGTGGCGC
The DNA here is from genome assembly GCA_038112835.1 of Curvibacter sp. Classification (GTDB taxonomy): domain Bacteria; phylum Pseudomonadota; class Gammaproteobacteria; order Burkholderiales; family Burkholderiaceae_C; genus Hylemonella. The sequence continues at coordinate 2,903 of JAYNNS010000249.1, forward strand.
GTGACGGCGCTCGTATTCTGCGTCTCAAAGGCATTGTCAATGTGCAGAGCGAGACACGACGGCTTGTTGTTCAGGGTGTGCAGATGCTGCTTGAGGGCGAGTTGCAGCGAGCTTGGGATGTTGACGAAATTCGTTCGACACGGCTCGTATTCATCGGACGCGAACTCAATGCTCCGGCGTTGCGCCAGGGGCTGATGAGCTGCATTGCTTCGCCTCTCCCTAAGGGATGAATGCGAGCCGACCGCGGGTTATTACCAAGTGACTTCTAGTTGACTTGGATCAAACAAATGCTCTACATTTGTGTGTCCCTGATGCAAGACCATCGGACCGTATAAAGGAACAAGTTAATCTTATGAACCATGCCCCTCTCAAGACAGCAGATGCCTCGGTGCTGCCGGGTGCACGCACTCCGGAATTGCGACGGCCTTTCCCGATCAGCTGGAAGACGGCCGTGATCGCTGTGTGCGTGGCATTCACGCTGTACATCGCGGTGATCCCTCTGGGTTTCCTGCTATGGCAGAGTTTTTTCACGCCGCAGACCGCAGTGAAGGCCGCGGAATTCACCTTCGGTAATTACGTCAGTGCCTATACCAATCCGGATACGCTGCGACTGTTCTGGAACTCGACCCAATTCGCTCTGGGTGTGGCAGCGTTCGCGTTCCTTGTGGGAACGACGCTCGCCTGGATCAATGAGCGTACGAATACACCGTTCAAAACAGCGTTCTACGCACTGTCATTGATCCCCCTGGTGATACCTGGCATCTTGTTCACGGTGTCTTGGATTCTGCTGGGGAGTCCGAAGATCGGCATCATCAATCTGGCCCTGATGCAGTGGTTCGGGCTTGATTCGCCGGTGTTCGATATTTACTCCATGTGGGGGATGATCTGGGTCGACGGACTGCATTACTCGCCGATGGCCTTCCTGCTGATGACCGCTGCCTTCAGGGCCATGGACCCGTCGCTCGAGGAGTCGGCCACCATGAGTGGGGCCAACGTGTTTCAGGTGCTCTGGCATGTCACCTTGAAACTTTCTTGGCCTGCCATCTTTGCCACTTTCTTGATCTTGTTCGTGCGAGCCATCGAATCATTCGAGGTGCCCGCACTGCTGGGTTTGCCAGTGGGCATTCATGTGTTCACCTCCTCTATTTATCAGGCCGTTCACCGCTACCCGAGCAATATCGGCCTGGCATCAACCTATGCTGTCACATTGCTTGTCATCACCACGGTCGGCATTTACTTCATTTCGCGCCTCTCGGGTAGTGGTTCCAAGTATTCGACGATGACTGGCAAGGGCTTCCGTCCGCGTCAGATCGATCTTGGTCGCTGGCGCTGGGTGGCGGTTGGCGTATTCGTCCTCTACTTCGTTCTGATCGTGCTGCTGCCGTTTGCGGTGCTGCTTTGGTCCTCGTTCCAGAAGTTCTACGCGGTTCCCTCCATGCAGGCCCTGCAGAACTTGACACTGGATCCCTACCGTTTTGTTCTGAGTTATCCCAACCTGGCGCGCTCGGTTTGGAACAGCGTGATGCTGTCGTTCGGTTCTGCCACGGTGATCATGTTGATCACGTCCGTGATCTGCTGGATTGTGGTCAAGACCAAGCTGCCGGGTCGCTGGCTACTGGATAACCTGGCATCACTGCCGATGGTGTTCCCGGGCCTGGTGCTGGGCCTCGCGCTGATGATTTTCTACCTGAATGTGGATATCGGTGTGTATGGAACCATGTGGATCTTGTTCATAGCCTA
>JAYNNS010000250.1:0-4640 GCA_038112835.1 Curvibacter sp.
CCTATGGTGTGTATGCCCTGATCCTGCAGCCTGGCATCGGTGCGCGGCCCTATGCCGTTGATCTTGCGGCAGGGCAGCGGCCAGATCGCGGCGGCCAGGTCGGCCTCGTGCAGCACCGAAATGCCGTTGGGCTTGTTGAACTCGCTGGCCATTTTGGCCAGCAGCTTGTTGGGCGCGACACCGATGGAGCAGGTCAGCCCGGTGGCCGCCAGAATGGCCGCCTGCAGCCGCGCCGCCAGCACCGCCCCGCCCTCTTCGGCGCCCCCGGACGCCGCGCTGAAGTCGATGTAGACCTCGTCCACGCCCCGGTCTTCCATGACGGGCGCGATCTCGGTGATCACTTCCTTGAAGCGGCGCGAGTACTTGCGGTATTCGTCGAAGTCCACCGGCAGCAGGATGGCCTGCGGGCACAGGGCGGCCGCCTTCATCAGACCCATGGCCGAGCCCACGCCGAAGGCCCGCGCGGGATAGGTGGCGGTGGTGATCACGCCGCGGCCCGCATAGTCCTTGAGCAGGGGGAACTCGGTCACGGGGATGTCGGACAGTGGCTGTCCCGCGTATTTCTGCAGCAGCGCATCGTCGTCGCGCCGGCGGCGCCCGCCGATGACCGCCGGCAGGCCCCGCAGCTGCGGGTAGCGCAGCAGCTCCACCGAGGCATAGAAGGCATCCATGTCCAGATGGGCGATGCGGCGCGGCAGGGGGACGGACGTATCGGCACTCACCTGCCAAGCATAGCGTGCAGAATGCGGCTGGGGCTGCACCGTCGCCCCGCCCCTCAGGAGAGCTCATGCACAAACGTGGATTTCTGACCGCACTCGGCAGCACGGCGCTGGCCACGGCGGCCATCCCCGCCGCGGGCGCCCCCCGCAGCCCGGGCCCCGCCCTGCTGACCCTCACCGGCGCCATCGGCCGCGGCAACCGCGGGCCGCTGGACCCGGCCCTGGACCAGATGATGGCCAAGCAGCAGCTGCGCTTCGACCGCGCCCACACCTTCGACTACGCCGCCCTGCTGGCACTGCCGGCGCAGGGCATCCGTCCCACCCTGGAGTACGACGCCAAGGTGCACGCACTGCGCGGCCCGCTGCTGGTGGATGTGCTGCAGGCTGCCGGCGTGGCCGTGCACAACGCGCACCAGCTGGTGCTGCGCGCCATCGACGGCTATACCGTCAACCTCACGCTGGCGCAGGCGCGGCGCTACCGCTTCATCGTCGCCACGCAGCTGGACGAGCGGCCCATGCCGCTGGGCGGCCTGGGCCCGCTGTGGGCGGTGTTCGACGCCGACCGCCACCCCGATGTGATGGCCCGCCCCCTGGCCCAGCGCTACGCGCAGTGCCCCTGGGGCCTGTACCACATCGAGGTGCAGGCGACTCAGGCCGTCGGGTAGGTACCGGGCAGCAGGATGCTGCGGTCCACCGTGTTGATGTCGGTGTGGCCGCAGAAGGCCATGGTGATGTCCAGCTCCTTGTGGAGGATTTCCAGCGCCTTGGTGACGCCGGCCTCGCCCATGGCGCCCAGACCGTAGGCCATGGCGCGGCCGATGTAGACCGCGCGCGCGCCCAGGGCGCGGGCCTTGAGCACGTCCTGGCCCGAGCGGATGCCGCCGTCCATGTGGACCTCGATGCGGCTGCCCACGGCGTCCACGATGGGCGGCAGCGCCTCGATGCTGCTTTGCGCGCCGTCGAGCTGGCGCCCGCCGTGGTTGGAGACCACGATGGCGTCGGCGCCGGTGTCCACCGCCAGCCGGGCGTCTTCCACGTCCTGGATGCCCTTGAGGATGAGCTTGCCACCCCAGCGCTGCTTGACCCATTCGATATCGGCCCAGCTCAGCGCCGGGTCGAACTGCTGCGCCGTCCAGGCCGACAGCGAGCTCATGTTCTCCACGCCCTGCACATGGCCGACGATGTTGCCGAACTCACGCCGCGTCGCGCCCAGCATGCCCAGGGCCCAGCGCGGCTTGGTCGCGATGTTGATCATGTTGGGGATGGTGAGCTTGGGCGGCGCCGACAGGCCGTTCTTCAGGTCCTTGTGGCGCTGGCCCAGGATCTGCAGGTCCAGCGTGACCACCAGGGCCGAGCAGCGCGCGGCCTTGGCGCGCTCGATCAGGCGCTCCATGAAGGCGCGGTCCTTCATCATGTAGAGCTGGAACCAGAAGGGATGGCCGTCCGTGCCCTTGCTCACGTCCTCGATGGAGCAGATGCTCATGGTCGAGAGCGTGAAGGGGATGCCGAAGCGCTTGGCCGCGCGTGCGGCGAGGATCTCGCCGTCGGCGTGCTGCATGCCGGTCAGGCCCACGGGCGCGATGGCCACGGGCATGGCGACTTCCTGGCCGATCATGGTGCTGCGCGTGCTGCGCCCCTCCATGTTCACGGCCACGCGCTGGCGCAGCCGGATCTTCTGGAAATCTGATTCGTTGGCGCGGTAGGTGGTCTCGGTCCACGAGCCGCTGTCGGCGTAGTCGTAGAACATGCGCGGCACGCGCTTTTGCGCCAGGACGCGCAGGTCTTCGATATTGGTGATGACGGGCATGCTTGTGTCTCCAGTTCAGGTCAGCCGCAGATTATCCCGGGAATCAGCCCCCTGACTTGAGCCACCTCAAACCGCGCCAGGCGGTACCTGCCCTTCACTCGCCCAGGCAGATTTCCAGGTCGCGCGCCGTCTGCAGCGTGTCACTGTCGGCCGGCACGGCCTTCATGCGGCCCGCCACCTCGGCCAGCGGCACATAGATGACATTGGGGTGCGCCAGCGAGACCATGGTGCCGCTCAGGCCCTGCGCCAGCCCGCGCACCGCCGCCGTGCCGAAGCGCTTGGCCGCGATGCGATCAAAGGAGGAGGGACTGCCGCCGCGCAGCAGGTGGCCCAGCACCACCGCCCGCGCCTCCTTGCCCGTGAGCCGCGCGAGCTCGGCCGCCACCTGCTCGCCGATGCCGCCCAGGCGCTCGGCCCGCCCGACCTCGGCCGTGGCCTGCACGGCACGCGGGCCGGTGCGCGGCTGCGCGCCCTCGGCCACCACCACCAGGGTGTAGGAACGGCCGCGGCCATCGCGCGCGCGCACCTTGGCCGCCACGCTGGCCAGGTCGTAGGGGATCTCGGGCAGCAGGATGGCGTGCGCCCCGCCGGCGATGCCGGCGTGCAGCGCGATCCAGCCCGCGTAGCGGCCCATGACCTCGACCACCATGATGCGCTGGTGGCTCTCGGCCGTGCTGTGCAGGCGGTCCAGGCACTCGGTGGCGAAGGACACGGCGGTGTCGAAGCCGAAGGTGGTGTGGGTCTTGTCGAGGTCGTTGTCGATGGTCTTGGGCACGCCGATCACGCGCAGGCCGCGCTGGTGCAGGGCATGGGCGATGGTCAGGCTGCCGTCGCCGCCCACGGAGACCAGGGCATCGAGGCGCTCGTGCCGGAAATAGTCCAGGATCTCCTGGCTGCGGTCCGTGGCGCGCACCGAGCCGTCGGCCTGGCGCACCGGGTACTCGAAGGGATTGCCCTTGTTGGTCGAACCCAGGATGGTGCCCCCCAGGTGCGAGATGCCGCGCACGCGCTCGCGCGTGAGCGCGATGACGCCACCGTCCGGGTACAGCCCGGGCTCCAGGATGCCGTTGAACCCGTCGCGGATGCCCACACAGTCCCAGCCACGGTTCATGGCGGACCAGACCACGGAGCTGATGACGGCGTTGAGGCCGGGGGCATCGCCCCCGCCGGTGCACAGGGCGATGCGGCGGATGGGGGAGTTCATGCGGGGCAGTGTAGCGCCCCCGGACTCAGCGCCTCAGGACGCGCAGGCCTCGCCCGGCTCGTGGCCGCAGGACGGCAGGGACGTGTCCGCCGTCGCAGGCGCGCCGGCTTTGAAGGCCTCGGCCGTGGTGTCGTAGCCCTTTTCCTGCAGATAGGCCACGAGACCGGCGTCCATGCTCTCGGCATGGCCGGGGAACCACTCGACCAGGGCCTCGACCATGCTGCCGATGTATTCGGTCTCGCCATTGAGCGCGCGGCGCTCCACTTCCTTCATGACCTGCAGCACGCTGGCGTGCTGGCCGAAATGGCAGAAGTCCTCGGGAATGCCGCAGGCGCGCATCCAGCGCTCTTCCATGGCGAAATGCTCCACGGTGTGCTGGAGCAGGTCGCGGTAGACGCCGAGCTTCTGGTCGGCCGGGGCCGCCGTGGTGGCGTTGATCAGGTCGACGAACTCCTGGTGCGTGTGGTCGGTGCGGGCGTCGCCCAGCACGAGGGCCTCGTTCCAGCTCAGGGTGTTGGCAGCGTTCATGGTCTTTCCTTCAGCCCAGGCGGGCGCGATGGCGGGCGATCTGCGCCTTGACCTGGGCCGGCGCCGTGCCGCCCAGGGTCTTGCGGGCCTCCAGCGAGCCGCGCAGCGACAGCACGTCGTAGACGTCCTTGTCGATCCGGGGATGGAAGCCCTGCAGCACCGTGAGCGGCAGCTCGGACAGGTCGCAGTTGTGGCTCACGGCGGCCTTGACGGCATGCGCCACGGTCTCGTGCGCGTCGCGGAAGGGCAGGCCCTTCTTCACCAGGTAGTCGGCCAGGTCGGTGGCGGTGGCGTAGCCGCGCATCGCGGCACGCTCCATGGCCTCGGGCTTCACCGTGATGCCGGCGGCCATCTCGGCAAAGATGCGCAGGGTGTCCTTGAG
>JAYNNS010000251.1:0-4635 GCA_038112835.1 Curvibacter sp.
CCGTGTAGGGGATCTGGGCCTTGCGCAGGGCCTGCTCGAAGACCTTGGCCTGATGGTTGGCGCGGTAGAGCACGGCAAAGTCCTTGAACTCCTTGTGCTGCGAGGTCGAGCGCAGGCTCTGGATGCGCGCCACCGCGCGCTCGGCCTCGTGCTCCTCGTTGTCGGCATCGACCACGCGAACGGGCTCGCCGTCGCCCAGGTCGCTCCAGAGGCGCTTGGGAAAGAGCTTGGGATTGGGGCCGATCACGTTGTTGGCCGCCTGCAGGATGGCGCCGGTGGAGCGGTAGTTCTGCTCCAGCTTGATGACCTTGAGATTGGGGAAGTCGACCGGGAGCTTCTTGAGGTTGTCCAGCGTGGCGCCGCGCCAGCCGTAGATGGACTGGTCGTCGTCGCCCACGGCCGTGAAGCGCGCGTCATTCGGGTTGGGCGGCACCAGCAGCTTGAGCAGCTCGTACTGGGTGGCGTTGGTGTCCTGGTATTCGTCGACCAGGATGTGGCCCATGATCTTCTGCCACTTGGTGCGCACCTCGGCGTGGTCCTGGAGCAGCTTGAGCGGCAGGCCGATCAGGTCGTCGAAATCCACGCTCTGGTAGGCGGCCAGGCGCTCCTCGTAGCGCGCCATGATGCGCGCGGTGATGCGCTCGTTGTCGTCCTTGGCCAGGCCTTCAGCCTGCGCCGCGTTGAGACCCATGTTCTTCCACAGGCTGATGGCCCACTGCCACTGGCGCGCGGTGGCCGCGTCCGTGCTGCCGCCCGCGTCCTTGAGGATGCTGGTGACGTCGTCGCTGTCCAGGATGGAGAACTGGGGTTTGAGGCCCACGGCCTCACCGTCTTCACGCAGCAGATGCACGCCCAGCGCGTGGAAGGTGCAGATGCGCACGTCCTTGGCGGCCTTGCCGATCAGCCCCTTGGCACGCTCGCGCATCTCGGCGGCGGCCTTGTTGGTGAAGGTGATGGCGGCGATGCGCCTGGGTTCGAGGCCCGCCTGGATCAGGCGGCCGATCTTGTGCGTGATGACGCGGGTCTTGCCGGAGCCGGCACCGGCCAGCACCAGGCAGGGGCCGTGCAGGTAGTTGACAGCGTCCTGCTGTGCGAGATTGAGACCGTGGGAGGGGGAAGACGACATGCGGGGTTCGTTTGCTGCGGTCGATGATAACCAGAGCCCGTTTCACACTGCGGCGACAATACACGCCGTGTTGCAAATCTTCTCGGTCACCTTCCCCTTCTTCGCGCTCGTGCTCTGCGGTTACCTGGCCGCCCGCCGGCGCATGCTGCCGCTGGAGGCCATTCCCGGGCTGAACGGTTTCGTGCTCTTCTTCGCCCTGCCCTGCATGCTCTACCGTTTCGGGGCCAGCACGCCGATCGCCCAGCTGCTGGACTACTCGGTGTTCTTCATCTGGCTGCTCTGCGGCCTGGTCATGGTGGGCTTCACCATTGCCGTCACCCTCAATGCGCGCATCCGCTGGAACGATGCGTCCTTCGGTGCCCTGGTGGCGGCCTTCCCCAACACGGGCTTCATGGGCGTGCCGCTGCTCGTGGCCCTGCTCGGGCCGCTGGCGGCCGCGCCCATCATCGTGGGCATGCTGGTGGACATGGTGATCACCACCTCGCTGTGCATCGCGCTGTCGCGCCTGGACGGGGCCGACAAGCACGGCACGGCCGTGGCCCTGAAGAACGCGCTCAAGGGCATGCTGACCAATCCCATGCCCTGGGCCATCCTGCTCGGTGGCGTGGCCTCCTATGTGCAACTGGAACTGCCGGGCCCCGTGCACAAGACCGTGGGCCTGCTGGCCGATGCGGCCTCGCCCGTGGCCCTGTTCACCATCGGGGCGGTGCTGGCACGCTCGCAGCTCCTGACCGAGCAGAGCGGCCATCCGCCGATTCCGTTGCGCGACTACGTGCCGGTGGCCGTGTTCAAGCTGCTGCTGCATCCGCTGCTGGTGCTGCTGGTGGGCGTGGGCGCCATGCAGCTGGGCGTGCCGCTGACGCGCTTCGCGCTCACGGTCATGGTGCTGGCCGCGGCCCTGCCCAGTGCGAGCAACGTCTCGCTGCTGGCCGAGCGCTTCGGCGCCGACAACGGGCGCATCGCCCGCATCATCCTGGTCTCCACGGCCGTGGCCTTCCTGAGCTTCTCCGGTGCCGTGGGTCTACTGACCTGATCAGTCCCCGCATACCCGGGTAAATACCTATGACTATCCATACATGGATAGTTGTCGCCTATTCGATAGATTCGCCAAATCAAATGGCCTTACTGATTTCTTTTTCCTAAAGTCATGGAGCTTCAGGAGAAGGAGAGCACCATGACCACATCCGCCATCGCCGCCCAGAGCCGCCCCGCGGGCTGGCTCGAATGCCTGGCCGCCCTGGCGCTGGCGAGCTGACCCTCTCCCTCCGGAGTTTTGCATTTCAACCCAAGGAGCAGACCATGAGTAAAGAAGCCCAGTGTCCCTTTCACGCCGCCGGCGGCGCGCGTGCCACCCATGGCGCCCAGTCGAACGCCGACTGGTGGCCGAAGCAGCTGAACCTGTCCATCCTGCACCAGCACCAGCCCGTGTCCAATCCCATGGATCCGGACTTCAAGTACGCCGAAGCCTTCAAGAAGCTGGACTACAAGGCCATGAAGAAGGATCTGGCCGATCTCATGACCCAGAGCCAGGACTGGTGGCCGGCCGACTGGGGCCACTACGGCGGCCTGATGATCCGCATGGCCTGGCACGCCGCCGGCACCTACCGCACGGCCGACGGCCGCGGCGGCGCCAATACCGGCAACCAGCGCTTCGCACCGCTCAACAGCTGGCCCGACAACGGCAACCTGGACAAGGCGCGCCGCCTGCTCTGGCCGATCAAGAAGAAGTACGGCAATGCCATCTCCTGGGCCGACCTGTTCGTGCTGGCCGGCAACGTGGCCATGGAGACCATGGGTTTCAAGACCTTCGGTTTCGGCGGCGGCCGTGCCGACATCTGGGCCCCGGAGGAGGACATCTACTGGGGCGCCGAGAAGGAGTGGCTGGCCACCAGCGACAAGCCCAACAGCCGCTACAGCGGCGAGCGCCAGCTCGAGAACCCCCTGGCCGCCGTGCAGATGGGCCTGATCTACGTGAACCCGCAGGGGCCTGACGGCAAGCCCGATCCGGTGGCCTCGGGCCGTGACGTGCGCGAGACCTTCGCGCGCATGGCCATGAACGACTACGAGACCGTGGCTCTGGTGGCCGGCGGCCACACCTTCGGCAAGATGCACGGCGCCGGTCCCGCGAACCTGGTCGGTCCCGAGCCGGAAGCCGCCCCCCTGGAAGAGATGGGCTTCGGCTGGATCAACAAGCACGGCAGCGGCAAGGGCGGTGACACCACCACCAGCGGCTTCGAAGGCGCCTGGAAGCCCAACCCGACGAAGTGGGACATGGGCTACCTCAAGGTGCTGTTCAAGTACGACTATGAGCAGATGACGACGGCCGCCGGTGCCATCCAGTGGCGGGCCAAGAACGTTGCGCCCGAGGACATGATTCCCGACGCGCACGATCCGAGCAAGAAGCACCCGCCGTCGATGACCACGGCCGACCTCTCGCTCAAGTTCGACCCGGCCTACGAGAAGATCGCGCGCCACTTCCTGGCCCACCCGGACGAGTTCGCCGACGCTTACGCCCGTGCCTGGTTCAAGCTGACCCACCGCGACATGGGACCGAAGTGCCTGTACCTGGGCCCGGAGGTGCCGAAGGAAGACCTGATCTGGCAGGACCCGATCCCGGCGCTCAACCACCCGGTGATCGACGCCCAGGACATGGCCGGCCTCAAGGCCAAGGTGCTGGCCAGCGGCCTGAGCGTGAGCGAGCTGGTGTCCACCGCCTGGGCTTCTGCCTCCACCTTCCGCGGCTCGGACCGCCGTGGCGGCGCCAATGGCGCGCGCATCCGCCTGGCTCCGCAGAAGGACTGGGAAGCCAACCAGCCGGCCCAGCTGGCCAAGGTGCTCAAGACGCTCGAAGGCATCCAGGCCGAGTTCAACAAGAACGCCTCCGGTGGCAAGAAGGTGTCCCTGGCCGACCTGATCGTGCTGGCGGGCTGTGCCGCTGTCGAGGCCGCTGCCAAGGCTGCCGGCCATGCGGTGACCGTGCCCTTCACCCCGGGCCGGATGGACGCCAGCCAGGAGCAGACCGACGCCGAGTCCTTCGCCGTGCTCGAGCCGGTGGCCGATGGCTTCCGCAACTACCGCCAGAAGGCCTACAGCGTCTCGCCCGAGGAGATGCTGGTCGACAAGGCGCAGCTGCTCACGCTGTCCGCGCCCGAGATGACGGTGCTGGTCGGCGGCCTGCGCGTGCTCGGTGCCAATGTGGGCGGCTCCAAGGCCGGCGTCTTCACCCAGCGTCCGGGCCAGCTGACGAACGACTTCTTCGTCAACCTGGTCGACATGGGCATCGCCTGGAAGCCCACGGGCGACAACGCCTACGAGGGCAAGGACCGCAAGACCGGCGCCGTCAAGTGGACCGCGACCCGCGTGGACCTGGCCTTCGGTTCCAACTCGCAGCTGCGCGCCATCGCCGAGGCTTACGCCCAGGACGACAACGCTGGCAAGTTCGTCAAGGACTTCGTCGCGGCCTGGAACAAGGTCATGAACCTGGACCGCTTCGACCTGGCCTGAGGCCG